>JBKJOC010000041.1:0-14930 GCA_046595725.1 Candidatus Eiseniibacteriota bacterium | reverse complement strand
GTTGGCGGGCATGAGGGACTGGTTCCCGTTCGAGTAATTGCCCCCGGTGCTGATGTAGGCGCTGGGTTCCAGGATGGATTCCCGGATGTACTCCTCGGGCACGCGGGCCTTCCCGCTGTAGCCCGGCTGCGCAATCGTGTGCGCCGCGCGCGTCGTGAGCCCAGCGAGCGAGGGGCCGACGAGGTTGATGCCGGGCGCGGTCGAGTGGCACGCAAAGCAGCCGACAGTCGGCGTGTGGAAGACGGCGTCGCCCTGGGCAATCGGATCGGTCGGCGCGGTCGATGCGCCCGCGGGGCGTGCCGACATTCCCGGGATGCTCGAGCCTGAGACCAGGATGGGTCGCGGCGGCCAGCCATTGGTTTCGATGTGCGACACCCAGGTCAGGAACGCGATGAGCTGGACGATTTCCCGGTCGCTGAGCTTGAGGTTCGGCATCAGGCGCCGGTTCACCTTCTCGCTGTAAAAGCGCTCCGGTTCCTTGAGAAAGGCATGCAGGTAGGCGTCGCCGCGCTGGTCCGTGATCTTCGTGAGGTCGGGCGCATAGTAGGCGCCCTCACCGAGCAGAGTGTGGCAGTTCACGCAGTTCTTGCGATGCCATACATGCTTGCCGGCAACGACGTCGGGCGTGATGTTTTCGGAGTGGGTCAGCCTGGCGAACTGCCGGTGGCTGTCTACCGTCAGGGCGATGAAGACGAGCGCAAAGAGGCCTGTCCCCGCGTAGAAGAAGGCTCTCGTTTGCCGCTTTGTCATGGCATTCGCTCCAAAGCGTGGAAAGAATGGTCGGAGGCGCCGTGCGGAAACCGGTCAGACACCGATCTGCTGCCAGTTCATCAGGGCGATTGCAGCGGCGTAAACCGCCGAAGCGAGGAGGATGGCGAGCACGACCCAGAGGGCGATACGACCGACCGACCGAGTGCGGGCCAGGGACTGGTCTACGTTCATGGAAGGGTCTCCCGAGAGGTGCGAGCAGAGTAGGCCCCAAGGACGGAACTCACAAGTGGTTTGAACTCCCGCATGAGGCGGCCGCTGCGATTGGCGCTGTCTTCGTCGAGCCGGTCCAGCGCATGCAGCGTTCCTCCGGCCATTTCGCAGGTGGAGAAAGATTGCGAAGGATCGGCGTCCACGGAGTGCTGCTGACATTCGAGTTCGTGGCGATCGTCGTGGGAAACGCATCGGTGTGGGTCACGAACGCCCCGTGCAGTGTGCTGGTCGTCAAGCGGCCAGCGTCCTGAGCCCTCAGAACTTGCGCGAGAACGCCAGCGCGAGCGAGTGCGCCGTGTAGTTCTGGAATCCTGCACCCAGGTAGATCGCCGTCGCCCCGGGCGGCGTTCCCGCCACGCCCAAGAGAGGGATGTCCTTGGTCGCGAAGTCGTCGACGTGCCAGGTGCTGTAGCCGTAGCGGCCCAGCAGTTCGGTGCCATCGGAGAGATGGTAGCGGGCCTCGAGGCGACCCTCCTGGTGGCGGTAGAACGTCGAGGGCAGGTCCACCGCCGTGAACGTCTCGTTGGCCAGGTCGTAGCGCGCCTGGTCGCGGCTCAGCCAGAAGGCGGCCTGGGAACCGCGTCGTGCGGTACTCCTTCAGGATCTCGGCCGGGTCGACCTTGGCGCTGAAAGTCTGGGGCGTTCCCGAGGTCGGCAAGCAGGATCCAACCGGCCCGGACCCCCGCTTCGCATGCCGGCCTACGAGGACCTGATCGCCGGCCAGGAGATGCGGGACCTCGTTGTCTACCTCTACAGAGTGGGGCCCAAGACCAAAGCTGCCGAGTGGTAGTCGGGCCCCACGCTCCGCCTTCTCGCGTCTGCCACCCCGACCCTTCGCGTTGACAGTGTGACACCCGCGAGGGCTCTCCGTCGGCGCAGATCGTGAATTCCGGGGAGTTCGCGCGTGGTGGGTCGTGGTGTCAACGCCGATGCTGATTGTCTCCTGAACGCCGATCCGGTCTGTGCCCCGTTCGCCGATCATTTTGTCCGCTGACCGCCAGGAACGTTGTCCCTCGGCCCGCCGGCGAGGCTCAGGTCGCGGGGCTTACCTCCAAAGGCTGAGGCTGGGGCGCCTGCCCAAGCAGCCCGGATGGGATTCGCCGCGTATTCGGTCGCGTCGGCGACGCGCGAAACACCGCCCCATGCGGGGCGCGGCGAGAGCGCCGAATGCGCGCGGGGTCCGCCACAACGCCAGTCGCCCTGTTAATCTGTGGCGTTCGGGATCTCGTCCTGAGGTGTGTGGGGGTCGCGCGACGTGCGGCGGTACAGTGTGCGCGCGGAGATTCCGAGGAGCCTCGCCGCCCTTTCCTTGTCGCCGCCCGAGCGCTCGAGAGCATCGGCGATGAGGATCTCCTCGGCCTGCGCGATCGAGCTGCCGCGCGGAATCGCGATGCCGGAGGCGGCGGGGGCGTGGTGCGCGGAATGGTGGGCGAAGTGCAGGTCCGCGGCCTCGAGCCGGGGCCCGGGCGCGACCACGAGCGCGCGCTGCAGGACGTTCTCCAGCTCGCGCACGTTGCCCGGCCAAGCGTGCGCCGCCATCCGGGCCATCGCCTCGGGCGCGATGCCCTCGAGCGGGCGCGGGCGCAGGCCACGGTGGCGCTCGAGGAAGTGCGCGACCAGCAGTGGGAGGTCGGACGTCCGTTCGCGCAGGGGCGGCATCGCGATCTCGATCACGTTGATGCGGTGATAGAGATCCTCGCGGAAGCGGCCCTCCTGAATGGCCCGATCGAGATCGACGTTCGTCGCCGAGACGAGGCGCACGTCGACCGGCTGGGGGCGGGTGCCGCCGAGCCGGACGACGCTGCGCTCCTCGAGCACGCGCAGGAGCTTCGCCTGAATCGGCGTGGCCATCTCGCCGATCTCGTCGAGGAAGAGCGTCCCGCCGTTCGCCAGCTCGAGCCGCCCCCGCTTGGTCTGCTGGGCGCCCGAGAAGGCTCCGCGCTCGTAACCAAACAGCTCGCTCTCGATTAGTGTCTCGGGAATCGCCGCGCACGAGATCTTCACCAGCGGCCCTTCGCTGCGTCCCGACAGCGCGTGCAGCATGTCGGCGATGACTTCCTTGCCGGTGCCGCTCTCGCCGGTGATGAGAACCGGTACGTCCGCCGGCGCGATCTGCGAAGCGAGGCGGCGCAACTCGATCAGGGCCGGACTCTCGCCGACCATCCGCGTACGGGCGTCGTGCTCGCGCAGCCGCTCGCGCAGGCGCTGGTTCTCATCGGTGAGGTCGCGGCGCTCGAAGGCTCGTACCACCGCGCGAAGCAGGCGCTCGCGCTCGATCGGCTTCTCGACGAAGTCGTAGGCCCCGCTGCGCATGGCCTCGACCGCGCGCTCGATCGTCCCGTGCGCGGTGATCATCAGCACCTCGGTCCCGGGCGCCGCCGCCTTGAGCTCGCGCAGGAGATCTATTCCGTCCATGCCGGGCAGCTGGAGGTCGCTGACGACCAGGTCGGGGATACCCTCCTGCAGGCTGGACATCGCGTCCTCTCCGCTCTCGCAACCGAGCACGGCGTAGCCGGCCCCCCTGAGCGTTCGCTCGAGCGCACGGAGGAGTTCGCGGTCGTCGTCGACCACGAGGATCGAGCGCCCGGGCGCTCGCGGATGGTCCGACGCTTCGTTCACGAGAGATCTCCAGCGCCGAACGGCAGGACGAACCAGAAGCGCGTTCCCCGGTTCGAGCTCTCGAACTCGAGCGCGGACGCGTGCTCGGCGAGCACTTGCCGTGCGAACGGCAGGCCGAGCCCCGTGCCGGCGCGCTTCGTGCTGAAGAATGGCGCGAACACGCGCTCGCGCAGCTCGGGCGGGATGCCGGGGCCCTCGTCCTCGATCATGCAGAGGACGCCGCCCGTGGCGGCTCTCGTTGACACGCGCAGCCGACCGCCGGGCGGCATCGCCTCCATCGCGTTGCCTATCAGGTTGTGGACCGCCTGCCATACCTGGTCGGCGTCGGCGAGCACGACACGGCCCGGCGCGGCCAGGTCGGATACGAGCTCGATTCCGCGGTCGCGCAACTCGGGGGCGAGGACGGCGAGCCCGTTCGTGAGCGTCCGGTCGAGCTCGACATCGGCGCGCTCTACCGTTGGCAGGCGGCCGAACCGAAGGTATTCCTGCACCACGTTGCGGATGCGCTGGACCTCGGAGGCGATCGCCCGGACGAGCTCGGCGTCGTCGACGGCCTGCTCCCCGCGCTTGGGCGCGCGCTCGCGCAGCGCGTCTCCGATGAGCTCGACGTTGAGCTGGATCGACGCCAGCGGATTGCGGATCTCGTGCGCGAATTTCGCCGACATCGTGCCGATGAGGGCGAGCCGCTCGGCGTCCAGCGACTGTTGCAGCAGCCGGCGCTGGTCGCTGATATCGCGGAACACCGCCCACAGGCCGACGTCCTCGCCGTCTGGCCCGCGCATGCGGCTGAAGCTCGCGTCGACCCAGAGGCGCGCGCCGTCCCCGGCCACGAGTTCGAGCTCGGGCAGTCGCACGTGGCCCGCCGCCCGCACCTCGCGCACCAGGTCCGCCGCCCATGTCGAGCGACCGCGCTCGGCCGGGACCAGCGTCTCGAGGCTGAGGCTTTCGATTTCCTTCGCCGAGAGCCCGAACAATTCTTCGGCACCGCGGTTCCAGGCCGTGATGCCCCGCGCGGGGTCGTAGGTCAGGATGGCGTCCCGCGCATGTTCGATCGCGGTGCTCAGCCGGTCCTCGACCTGCTGGCGCGACGCGTCCTGGCCGGCCATGCAGCGGGCGCAGGCGACCTCGCCGTGCCGGTCGAACACTTGCCGGAAGGCCGGGGCGAGCGCCTCGGCCGATCCATCCTGGCCGGCGGCGGCGAGGACCTCGAGCACGACGTCGCGGCCGAGCGCGAGGGCGAGCAGGATGCGCGGACGCAGCGAGGGATCGAGGGCGGCCGAGGCCGGGGCCGGAACGGAGTCGCCCGCGCGCCGCAGCGGGATCGGCACCGGGACGCTGTTCGGCCGCCCGGCGGGGCCGAGTGCCGCGCGCACCTCGGCGAGCAGGGCTGCGAGGCTCGCTCGATCGGGTGGGCCGCCCGGCTCAACGAGCAGGCCCGACTGCGCGAGGCGGTCGCTCCAGCGCGCCAGGATCTCCGGTTCGAGACTCGCGATCGTGCGATCGAGCTGGGAGTCCATCGTGCTAGGGTCGCGCCGCGGCCCGCAGCATGGGTTGCGGCATGATTTCCATCATGCGTGCACTCTACCTCGTCTCCGTCTGGTTGCATATCGTGGCGGCTGCCGCGTGGATCGGCAGCATGCTGTCCCTCGCGCCGGTGCTCGTCCCGTCGCTGCGCTCTCCCGCGTTCGCGGCGAACGCGACGGGCGTGCTCCTCGCCTTCGGCGAGCGCTTCCGGTCCGTCGGCTGGGTCACGCTGCTCGTCCTCGTCGCCACCGGCTCGGTCAACTCGGCGATGCGCTCCGGCTCGTGGGGCCGGCTCGGCGCCCTGACGAATCGTCGTCCCCGCTGACAGAATGTCGCCTGGACCCCCGCACGCGCCCGGACCGGCGCGGCCGGCCTCGTCCACGCGCCGCCCGGGAGTCGGCACGGCCCGTGCACTCTCCGCCGGTCATGGACTCCCGACTCGAACTCTCGACTCCGGCCGCGACTACCGCGGAGCTCCTCGCACGCTACGACCGGCCGGGTCCGCGCTACACCTCGTACCCGACGGCTGTGTCGTTTCGCGAGGACTTCTGCGAGGAAGACTACGTCCGCCGGCTTGCCCGTGCGGACGCGCAGGCGGACGAGCCGCTCTCGTTGTACGCGCATCTGCCGTTTTGCCGCGAGCGCTGCCTCTACTGCGGCTGCAACGTCGTCATCACGCCCCATCATCGCGTGGCGCGCGACTATCTCGCCAACCTGATCGAGGAGATCGACCTGCTCGCCCGCCACCTGCCGCGGCGGCGGACGCTGTCGCAGCTCCATTGGGGCGGGGGAACCCCGACCTACTACTCCGCCTTCGAGTTGTCGCGGCTCATGGGCGCGATTGCCGAGCGCTTCGCGTTCACGCCCGACGCCGAGATCGGGATCGAGGTCGACCCTCGGGCCACCGAGCCGCTGCACCTCGACACGCTCGCGGGGCTCGGCTTCAACCGCCTCTCGGCCGGGATCCAGGACTTCGCGCCCGAGGTCCAGCAGGCGATCCACCGGGTTCAGTCGTACGAGCAGACGCGCGACGTCCTCGTCCATGCGCGCGCTGTGGGGTTCCGCTCGATCAATGTCGACCTCATCTACGGGTTGCCCTTCCAGACCGTCGCGGGGTTCTGGCGCACGCTCGAGCAGGTGCTCGAGCTGCGGCCCGACCGGATCGCGGTCTATTCCTTCGCGTTCGTGCCCTGGATCAAGGGCCACATGCGGCACCTGCCGGAAGCCGCGCTGCCGGGCCCCGAGCTCAAGCTCGATCTGCTCGCGCTCGCGCTCGACACGTTCACCGGCGCGGGTTATCGCGCGATCGGGATGGACCACTTTGCGCTGCCCGGCGACGAGCTCGCGCGTGCCGCCGACCGGGGGACACTCGGGCGGAACTTCATGGGCTACACGGTCCAGAGCGCGCGTGACCTCGTCGGCGTCGGCGTCTCGGCGATCGGGGAGGTGCAGGACGCGCTCGTCCAGAACGACAAGAAGCTCGTCACCTACGAGCGCGCGATCGCCGAAGACCGTTTCCCGATCGAGCGCGGCTACGTGCTCGACGCCGACGACCGCCTCCGCCGCGCCGTGATCTCCGCACTCATGTGCAATGGGCGACTCGAGGTGGCGTCGATCGAGCGGGAGTTCGGCATCCAGTTCTCCGTGACGTTCGCGGTCGAGCTCGCCGAGCTGCGGGCCGCGGACGGTCCCGTGGCGGACGGCCTGCTGCGGATCAGGGCGGATCGACTCGAGCTGACCGGCCTCGGTCGCCGCTTCCTGCGCAATGTCGCCATGGTCTTCGACCGCCACCTGCGCGAGAGCCGGGCGGGCGCCGAGAAGACGTTCAGCCGGACGGTATGAAGCCGTTGCGCGTCGTCGTCGTCGGAGCCGGGATCTCGGGCCTGGCGTGTGCGCATCGCCTGGGGCGGCGCGCGGGCGAGACGGGCATGCCGCTCGAGCTGGTCGTGGTCGAGGCGCAGGACCGGCCGGGCGGGCACGTGCACACGGTGCGCGAGCGCGGGTTCCAGGTCGAGAGCGGTCCGAACGCGTTCCTCGACCGCTCGCCCGAGCCGGTCGCGCTCCTCCGCGAACTCGAGCTCGGCGGCGCGCTGGTCGAAGCCCGCCCCGCGGCCGCGCGGCGCTTCATCCTGCGCGGCGGCCGCCTGCGGCGCGTGCCGGACGGACTGCTTAGCCTGCTGCGCACGGACGCGCTCTCGCCGCTCGGCAAGGCGCGCCTCCTGCTCGAACCCTGGGCGAAGGGCCCGCCGCGCGATCACGAGGAGACGGTCGATGAATTCGCATGCCGCCGCGTGGGCGCCGAGGCTGCCGCCGTGCTGGTCGACGCCGCAGTGGCCGGCATCTCCGCCGGCGACTCGCGCATCCTGTCCCTGCCGGCCGCGTTCCCAGTCATGGAGCGGATGGAGCGCGAGCACGGCAGCCTCGTCAGCGCGCTTTTCGCCGGCCGTCGCGCGGGTACGCGGCCGGCGCGGCTGCTCTCCCTGACCGGCGGCATGGGCATGGCAGTCGAGGCGATCGCCCGCCAGCTCGGCCCCGCGCTGCGGACCGCGAGCCCGGTGCGCGGAATCGAGCTTGCGGGGTCCGGGTGGCGCGTCCACGCGGCGGACGGGATCGCCCACGACGCGGACCGGGTGGTACTCGCACTGCCGGGCTTGGCCGGTGCGCGGCTCTTCGCGGACCTGGACAGGGAGGTGGCGCAAACGCTGGCCGGGACGCCGTTCGCCAGCGTCGCGGTGGTCGCACTCGGGGTGTCCGCTACCGCGCTGCCCCGAGTGCTCGACGGCTACGGCTATCTCGTGCCGCGCGGAGAAGGCCAGGTGACGCTCGGCGTCGTCCACGAGTCGGCGCTGTTCGACGGCCGGGCTCCCGCGGGCGCGGCGCTCCTGCGCATCATCCTCGGCGGGCCGCGCGATCCGGCGATCGCCGCGCGTTCGGATGCCGAGCTGGTCCTGCTCGCGCGGCGCGAGCTCGCGCGCGTGGTCGGCGACGTCGGGGAACCGCTCGGGGTGTGGACCTTCCGCTGGCCGCACGCGATCGCGCAGTACGTGCGTGGGCACCGCGAACGCACAGCGCGGGCGCGTGCGCGTCTCGAGCGACACCCCGGCCTTTACCTATGCGGCACGTCCTACGACGGGATCTCCTTCGGCAGCGCCGTGGCGGCGGGGCGCGCGCTCGCCGATCGCCTGCTCGCGGAGGCGGCATGAACGCCCCCGACCGCGTCGTCCTCCTGACTTATGGCGAACCGCCCGCGGCGAGCTTGGCCGACCAGTTCGCATACTCGTGGCGGATCCTGTTCGGCCTCACGCGTCTCGTGGCGCCGATCCCGACGTGGCTCGTGCCGATCCTCGCACTTCGCCGCGCGCTCCTGCGCACGTCGGCCTGGATCCTCGAGCGCTATCGCTCGCCGATCGAGGCGATCACGCGCGCTCAAGCGCGGGGCCTTGCGGACGCGCTCGCCGAACGGGCGCCGGATCGGGCGTGGCGAGTCGATGTGGCCTACGAGTTCCGCGATCCGACGCTCGAGGCGGTGCTCGCCGGCCTGCGCGAAGGCGAAGGCGCGACGGTCGTCCCCATGTACCTGGCGGAGTCGGAGTTCACCCACGAGCTTTCGCGGCGGCGGCTCGCCGAGGCCGGCGGGGCCCGCAGCCGCGTGCGTGTCGTGCCGGCGCTCGACGCCGAGGCACTCGCCGAACTCTCCGCGCGGCATGTCGAGCGCGAGCTCGAGCGGCGCGGCGTCGCCAGCGGGACGGAGTGGGCGTTGGTGCTCGCGGCCCACGGGACGCTGGTCGACCCACCGCGGCCGATGAACACCGGCCGGGAGGCGACGGAGGAGGTCGCGCGCGGCATCGCGCGGCGGCTCGAAGGGCGCTTCGGGGCGATCGTTCCGGCCTGGCTCAACCACGCGATGGGCGGAACGTGGACCGCGCCGGCGGCGCATGACGCGGTGCGCCGGCTCGCGGACGAGGGCTATCGCCGGATTGTCTATTTCCCGTACGGCTTCGTCGCCGACAACGCGGAGAGCCAACTCGAGGGCCGCGTCCTGCTGCGCGCCGAGCGCCGGCTCGAGGAAGTGGTCCACTTGCCCTGCCTGAACGCCGGGCGCCACTACCTCGACGCGCTCGCGGCCGCCGTCCTCGAGGGCCCGTCGTGAAACTCCTGGTCGCCATCGACGACTCCGCGTGTTCTCTCGCCGCGATCGCTCGGGTCTCCTCCTCGGCGTGGTCGCGCGGCGCCTCGGTCCTGTTGCTGACCGTCGTGCCGGCAGCCGCGTATCTCGGGGCTGAATTTTTCGTGCCCGTGCTGGTCGAATTCGAGACCCTCCTGCGCGAGGAGACCGGGCGCGCCGAGGCGAAGCTCTTCGCGATTGCTGCCGACCTGCGCAGGAGGGGTCTCATAGTCGCGACGCGCGTCCTGCGCGGCGATCCGCGGTGCGCGATCGTCGACAGCGCCCGGGACGAGGATGTCGACCTCGTGGTCGTCGGATCGCACGGCCGGACGGGGCTCAAGCGGCTCGCCCTGGGCAGCGTGGCCGCGCACGTCGTCACGCATGCATCGATGGACGTGCTGGTGGTCAGGCGGACGCGCGTCTGAGCGGTGCGCTTCGGCTTCAGAAACGCTCGGGGCGCCGGACGTACGGGCGCTGCGTTGGCCCGACGTAGATCTGCCGCGGGCGGCCGATCCGTGTCGCGGGGTCCCGTTTCATCTCGAGCCAGTGCGCGATCCAGCCCGGCATGCGCCCGAGCGCGAACATCGCAGTGAACAGATTCACCGGCACGCCCAGCATCAGATAGAGAATCCCCGAGTAGAAGTCGACGTTAGGATAGAGCCGGCGCTGGATGAAGTAATCGTCCTCGAGCGCGATCGCCTCGAGCCGGAACGCGAGGTCAAGCAGCCGGCTCTCGCGGCCGTTCAGACAGTCGCGCAACTCCGCGCAGCTCTGCTTGAGGATCGCCGCCCGCGGATCGTAACTCTTGTACACGCGGTGCCCGAATCCCACGAGCCGCGTCGCGTCCCCCTTCTGCTTCGCGCGCGCGACGAAACGGTCCGCGTTCCCGCCCTCGGCGTCGATGCGGTGGAGCATCTCGATCACTTCCTGGTTCGCCCCGCCGTGGAGCGGCCCCCACAGGGCCGAGATGCCGGCGGCGATGCTGGCGTACAGATTCGCGTTCGAGCTGCCGACCAGGCGGACGGTGCTGGTCGAGCAGTTCTGCTCATGGTCGGCGTGCAGGATAAGCAGGCGCTCGAGCGCGCGTGCCGTCACGGGGTCGACCCGGTAGGGCTCGCACGGCGTCGAGAACATCATGTGGAGGAAGTTCGACGCGTAGTCGAGATCGTTGCGCGGGTACACCGACGGTTGCCCGATCGAATGCTTGTACGAATAGGCCACGATCGTCGGCATCTTGGCGATCAGCCGGATCACGTGGGTGTGTACCGACTCCTTCGTGGACTCGCCCTGGTAGAAGGTGGACAGGGCGCCGACCGCCGCCGCGCAGATCGGCATCGGGTGCGCGTCCATCGGCATGGCGTCGAAGAAACGCCGGAAGTTCTCGTGCAGCATCGTGTGATGGCGCACTTCCTCGTCGAACGCGGCGAGCTCGGTCTCGTCGGGCAGCTCGCCCTCGAGCAACAGATGCGCCACCTCGAGGAAGCTCGCGCCCGCCGCGAGCTCCTCGATCGGATAGCCGCGGTAGCGCAGGATTCCGCGCTCGCCGTCGATGAAAGTGATCGCGCTCTTGCACGAGCCCGTGTTGACGTACCCGGGATCGAGCAGGATCGCGCCGGTCTCGGCACGCAACTGCTGGCCGTCGATCCCGACCTCGTGTTCGGTCCCGACCACCAGCGGCAACTCGACCGACTTGCCGAGGACTTCGAGGTGAGCCTTCATCGTGATCGCTGTCGTGTTCATGGCCGCACTCCTCCGTCACGGCCCCGCCGGACCCAAAGCGGTCGGGTGACGCCGTTCCAGATGACACTCGCATCGATGGTGCCAAATGGGCTTGGGCCCAAAATCCGCGCCGTCAGGCGGATTCGCAGGCCCCCCCGCGGGGCGCGCGCCGACAACCTGTCAAGGCGCGGCGACAGGGTGACAGGAAACCACCGAGGCGCATGCGATCCGCCGACCCGCGACGCTGAAGCGGCGGCGGTACCAAGCTTGCAAACGAAATCCGTTGATCCCCCTGCGGATCGTCGAACGGGCGCCCTGCGTCCGGGTAAACTTCGCCGAACGAGGAGGAGACGATGCACCTGATCCTCGGAATCGATCATTCCGCGCTCTGGGCGTCCGCCGCCGAGTCCGTCTGCGGCATGTCGTGGCCAACCGGTCGCTCGGTGCGGGGATTCGGTCGGCAAGCGCCGATTGCGTCCTGCGGCCTCTTCTTCACGCGCTCGCGTTGAACGCCGACCCACGATTGTCGACGGTTCTCCTCTATCTGTTCATCCCGGGCCTCATCCGACTGCACCGTGCCAAGCGTTACTGGCTCGCCGACGCCCAAGAGCGGTGAGCTTTGGTTAGCGGCGGCTTCCTGGCGTCGCTGAGCCGCCTCGATCCCTCGATGAGGCGCGAGCCGGCTCGGCCAGAAGCTCCTGAAAGACACCACCCGGCGGCGGGCTCGATCTCTACCCGGCGGGCATCAAGCGCGGCCAATGATTCGAGCCACACGAAGAGCCGATTTTTTGAACCGGTGTATACTACCTGGCGACGTCCACGGGCAATGACTACCGGGATGACCGACAAGGAGGCAAGTCGCATTGTGACCAACATCGAACACCCAACCGCTGGACCGATGCCCCCCGCCGGTTGGCCCGAGATGCTTTTCCACAGCTTCCTCGAAGCGGCCCCGGACGCGGTCGTGATCATCGACGGCGGCGGGGTAATCGTCCAGGTCAACAGCCAAGCGGAGCAGCTCTTCGGCTACCCCCGAGTGGAGTTACTCGGCCGCCCCCTTGAGGTGCTCATGCCGGAACGCTTGCGCGGCTCGCACGTCGCGCAGCGCCAGGCGTATTCCGACGACATGCACCCGCGGCCAATGGGCCGCGGCCTCGACCTGATCGGCTTGCGGAAGGACGGCCGCGAGTTCCCCATCGACGTATCGCTCAGCCCACTGCCGAGCGAGGCGGGGGTTCTCGTGGCCAGTGCCATCCGCGACATGACCGACCACCGGCGGCTGGAGGACGAACTGCGCGCGCGGACGCGGGAACTGGAAGAGGCCGACCGCCAAAAGGACCAGTTCCTGTCAGCGGTCGCGCACGAGCTACGCGATCCCTTGAGTGCCCTCGCGTATGTGGCCCAAATCCTGCGATCTCCTCAGGCTGACGCTGCTGTCCATCAAATGGCCTCGGGTGCACTTGAGCGCCAGACCGCGCACATGGCCCGTTTGGTCGAAGACCTTCTCGACCTGGCGCGCGTCCGCCGCGGCAAGCTCACGCTCCGCCGCAAGTCGATTGACCTGCGGACGGTCGTTCCGACAGCGGTCGAGTGCAGCCACCTGCTCATCGAGGCCCGCAAGCACCATCTCGAGGTCGCGCCGTCCGCCGAACCGTTGTGGGTGAGTGGCGACACCGACAGGCTTGTCCAGGTGGTATCCAACCTGCTCTCCAACGCCGCCAAGCACACGCCCGAGGGGGGGCACATCCGCCTGATGGCGGCGAGAGAGGATGGAACGGCCGTGGTCCGCGTTCGTGATGACGGAGCGGGCATTCCCCACGAGATGCTGTCTCGGGTCTTCGACTTGTTCACCCAAATTGGGGCCGAGGGGCATGACCGGGCGGGCGGGCTGGGGATCGGGCTGTCCCTTGTACGGCGACTGGTCGACTTGCATGGGGGAACCGTGGCGGCATTCAGCGACGGGCTTGGCCGAGGGAGTGAGTTTGTCGTGCGCCTACCGCTGCTGTCATTGGGGCCGGATGCCGCCGAACCAGGCGCTGCACCTGACCCGGCGGGCATGTAGGCTTTTCCAGACTCACAGCTCCCCGTGCCCGCCGGGCAGGTGAGCTTGGTCGTTAGGCGGCAAGAACCCAACGAAGGGGGTGTCGTTATGAAAGGTTTCGTGGAAAACATTGAGAGCATCGCCGTCAAGAATGAAGAGTTTCGCCGGGTGTTTTACACGGCGAAGAACTGCCAGCTCGTCGTCATGGCGTTTAAATCCAAGGAGGAGATTGAGCTTGCCCCGATTTCGTAGACGGTTTGCTTACGCTGCCTGAGTTGCCCGCGCCTTCTCGAATGCGGCCGGGCTGATCTGGCCGATCGTCGAGTGGCGACGCTTGTGGTTGTAGAACACCTCGATGTAATCGAACAGCTCCATCTTGGCTTGGCCGTAGCTGTCGAACCGGCTGCACAGCTCGTTCTTGGCGGGCTTCATGGGCTATTAGTAGGTGGAGTTCGAAGAGCTTGCCGAAACGCACGCCGTTCGTCTTGCAGTGATCAACCGGAAGGAGACTCAGCACCAAAGCGTAGACAACCTCTACGATGCGGCGCTGCTACACTTCCTGATCAGCAACCTGCTGCTCGGCAAGAAGGTTGCGTTTCCGATCCCCTACGGAGCTGTCGAAAGTGCCCCAAGCGACCTCTTCCAGCACTTCATCTCAGGAACTGTCTATTCAGAAAAATCAGAGGATGCGAACCCACCTGACGACGGATCACGATCATGGCCCACGGACGAGTACGACGGCGATCGCGACGATGAGCAGTCCCAGCACGAGGTTCGCGCGCCCGACCCAGCTCGCGGCCGCACGCCAGGCGCGCGTGCGCGCCGCGTCGGGCTCGGCGCTCCAGAGGGCGGAAGCCCGCGGCCCGATCCAGAAATCGTGTACTCCCGAGAGGACGAGCACGACGATCACGAGGTGAATCTTGAGTCCGAGCAGGCTTCCGAACGGGGAATGCCACCACTCGGGGTCGCCGAGCGCGCTCATGCCGCCCGCGCGGTACGCTGCCTGCACGACGCCGGTTCCGACCAGGGTCGCGAGCGTGGCCCAGCCGACGGCTCGATAACGTCGGCCCGTCCGGGCGAAGATCGCGGCGGACTGCGCGCGCATGTCCGGCTGGCGCAGGAGCGGAACCAGGACCAGCACAATGAACAGCATCCCGCCAAGCCAGATCGCGCTGGCGAGCAGGTGCAGGTACACGGCCACCAAGTAGACGGTTCGCATGCGCGCGATCCTCAAGGAAACGGTGGGGTGACGGAAGGGCAAAGTCGCGTTCCTTGCCCTGCTCCGGAAGGGGACCTACCATGGCCGCCATGGCTCCCACCGTTCTCGATTTCTTGGCCCGAGTCCCGCCGTTCAGCGATCTGCCCGCGGGGGAGCGCGCGCGGCTGGTAAAGGAAGTCCAGGTCGCGCGCGCCCCGCGCGATCACGTCTTCTTCGCGGAGGGCGGGACTTCCGACGAAGTCTTCATCGCGCGTTCCGGTCGGATTCACATCCAGCACTTCCGGCCCGACGGAAGCGTACGCACGGTCTGCATGATCGGTGAGGGCGAGACGTTCTGCTGCCTGCCCGCGCTCGACGGCGGACCCTATCCGGCGACGGCCACCGCTGCCGAGGAATCCCTCGTATACCGCCTGCCGGGGCCGGTCTACCGGGGCCTGATCGAGACCTACCCGGAGTTCGCGCGCGCCACGCTGCAGCACTTCTGCGGCCGGCTGCGGGAGGCCGGATGCGAAGGCTGCTCGCGCGCGGACGACGTGGGGTCGCGCCTGGCAGGCAAGATCCTCACGCTGGCAGACAAGTTCGGCGACGCGATCCCGGTCACCCGCAGGGAGCTGGCGGAGCTCTCGGGTACGACTGTGGAGACCGCGATCCGGGTCACGCGC
>JBKJOC010000498.1:0-5129 GCA_046595725.1 Candidatus Eiseniibacteriota bacterium | reverse complement strand
GAGCGCAGGCAGGAGCACGCCGTGGCAGGCCGGAAAGTCCGGGCACGCCAGTCCCGCGTGGTTCGTGCTGACCAATCCGCCGAGCACGGTCTGGAGCAGGGTCATGGCCGCGGCCGCGGAAAGCCCGATGCGCGGTCCCAGCGGAACCCGAGTGACCGGCGCGCCCAGGGCCATGCGCTGCGCACGCTCGGCGATCGCGAGCAGCGCGAACAAGAAGAGCAGCGCGTTCGCGAGGTGCCAGGTCACGACGGCGAACTGGAGCAGGTGCCAGACCGTGAACGCCCCGAGCACGATCTGCATGGAAAGGAGTCCCAGCGCCAGCGCGAGTCGCACGCCCAGGGCCCGGCGCAACTCGGCGCGGCCGACGATCGCGATCGTGAGCCCGAGCGTGAGCAGGCTGACGGCGAACGCCGCGACGCGGTGGAACCACTCCAGCATCACCTGCGGCTGGAACGGCGGGATGATCCGGCCGTGGCACAGCGGCCAGTCCGGACACGCCAGGCCCGAGCCGGTCGAGCGCACAACGGCGCCGAGCACGATCAGGCCGAACGTCGCCAGCGCGGTAACGCGTGCGAGCCGGGCCACGCCGACGGATCCGGGCATGGAGAGCGCGCGCATCATGGCGTCGGCGGCCCCTGGGCGCGGAGCGCCGCGATGTCGCGCGGCCGCACGTGGTGCCGCACCGAGTCGGCGTCCCCGCCGTCGCGCAAAGGCAAACGTCCCGGATCGGCGAATGCGACCCGCTCGTAGGTCAGGATTGCGGCCAGCTCCTGGTCGCTCGCTGCCCCCGCGAAGGCCGGCATCCGCGCGCGGCCCGGCGCGTGCGCATTGGCGTGCCCGGGCATGAAGCCGTCGCTCCCCCAGAGCGCGACGCGGATGTGGATCGCGATCGGCGCGATCACGGTGACGCTGCCGACGAGCGGCGGGTAGGCGGGCGGGAGTCCCCTGCCGTTCGGCAGGTGGCAGGGCGCGCAGCGATTCAGGTAGGCGCGCTGGCCTGCCTGCGCCACAGCGAGGATCGGCGTGTCCTCGGTGATCCGCTCCCACGGCATGCCCGCCCCGGAGACGCCGGGGGCGAGCGCTCCCGACTTGCCGACGATCGCGGCCGGGACGGCAAACCCGAGCGTAAGCAGGGAGACGAGGATCCAGGTGCGGCGTGCGAAGCCGGGGCGTGGCTCGACCGCGCGCCATGAGAGGAACTGCGCGAGCAGCCAGGTTTCGAACGCGAGCAGCAGCACGATCGCCGCTTGGGCGACCAGCAGGGGCACGCGTGGCGGCCCCGGGAGCGGCATCACCGGGGGGGCCTCCTCGTTGTGATTTGTTTCACATGGCGCACTCTAGCACAGGCGATCCGCCTGCGCGAACGGCCCCGGGGTCGCCCCCGGGGCCGTCGAGAATTTACTTGGGACGGATCTGGCAATTACTTGAGGCGCTTGATGATATGCCAGCCGAACGGGCTGGTCTGGGGGTCGTAGTTCGAGATGCCCACATTCCCGACCGAGAGCCCGAAGGCGGTGTCGCTGAAGCCCTTCACCATGCCCGACCGCTTGTACTCCTGCCGCGCCGCGTCCGGCGTCACGCCATCGTTTGCCAGGTCGTACACGCCGGGAAACTGGTCGTCCGTGTACTGCTGCACCAGGGCGTCCATGTTCTCGCCCGCGCGCGCTTTCGCCAGCACTTCCTGCGCGAGCTTCTCGGCCTCGGCCTTCGTGCGCGTCACGGTCTTGCCGGGAATCGAGCCCTGGTACCCGATCAGGATGTGCTGCACCTCGATGTGCTCGGGCGGCGCGGACGGCCGAACCGGCATCGTGCCCATCGTGCTGGGGCCGCTCGTGGTGTCAGTCGTGATGGTGGTCGTCGACGTCGGTCCGGGCGTGGACGCAGGCGGGGTCAGGCTCACGGTCGAGTCCGTGGCGGTGGTCGTCGAGGTCTCGGTCTTCTGCCCGCAACCGGCCAGGAAGACCACCCCCAGCGCCAATACGGGCACGGACGGGAACAGCGGAAAGCGACGTGGCATCTCGGGTCTCCTCTGCGCGAGCACGATCACTCGACGCGCTTGATGACGTGGTAGCCGTAGGGGCTGGTCTTGGGATCGTAGTCGGCGACGCCGATATCCCCCACCGCCAGCTTGAAGCCCACGTTCCCGAACGCGGGGACCATGCTGTCGCGCGGATACTCCTTCGGCGGACCGGCCGAGGTCGCGCCACGATTCGACATGCCGTAGATGCCCGGCGCCGCGTCGTCGGTGTGACGCACGACCAGGTCGTCAAAGGAGACTCCCGACTTCGCGCTGTCGACCAGGCTGTAGGCCAGGGTTCGCGCTTCCGCCGGAGTGCGCGTGATGGTCTTGCCGGGTACCGAGCCCGTGTATCCGATCAGGATGTGCTGCACCCGGATGTGGTCAGGCTCCTTGGCGGGAGCGGTCGACATCGAGCCCTCCGTGGATGAGGTCGTGGGCGTCGTGCCCGCGGCCTGGGTCTTCGAGCCGCCCTTGGAGGCGCACCCGGCCGCGCCGAGGGCGAACGGCACGAGCGCGATCGCACAGGCGATCGCGAGACGCTCGCGCGCGGACACGGGACGATGCGTGCCATTCAATCTGCGGGTCATCGGAGTTCCTCTCTGGACGAATTTACGACGCCCCGTACCCCGGGGCGCTGGTTTTCGGGATGCTAGCGCATTGCCGGGGGATTGTGCCCCGAATCTTGCTGCAGCGTACCTCCCTCGAAGCCCTCGATCCGGGCCCTCAGGTCCCCGGGCATCGGGTAGGACGCCCCGCGCGCGTAGTCGAAGATCACCTGCACCGACCGGCCGTCGCACACCAGGCGGTCCGTTGTTTCCTCCGCGATCCGGTAGTGGCAGTCGAACGAGCTCTTCCCGATGCGCGCGACCCGGATCCCGACCAGTAGCCGCTCGTGGACGAATGCCGGCGAGCGGAAGTCGATCGTCGTGTGCGCGAGGATGAACGGCACCTCCTGGTAGTTGCGCGCGCCGGTGAGCTCGAGCCAGTAGGCGGCGCGCGCCACCTCGAAGTACGTCAGGTAGACCGCGTTGTTGAGGTGCCCCATGGCGTCGGTGTCGCGAAAGCGCGGCTCGATCACGGTGGTCACACGAAAGCCCTGCATCCTGCCTCCGATCACGGGCCGGTCGCTCCCGAAACGGCGCGGCGCGCCCGGAGCGATGCGAGCACCTCGACGAATTGCGGATCCTGCGTGGCCGCGACGTAGCGCGTCAACATCTCCTCGGCGCGCTCGAGGTTTCCTGTCCGCAGGTAGGCGACCCCGAGATTGCGCGCGAGCGCGGGCGAGCGTTCGCCCGAGGAGAGCGCGGATTCGTAGGCCGAGCGCGCGGCCATGAAGTCGCCGGTGTCCGCCTCGAGGTTGCCGAGGTCGAGGTAGGCGCGTCCCCAGCCCGGGTGAAAGCGCAGCGCGAACCCGAAGGCCTCGCGCGCCCCGGCGATGTCCTTGCGGGCGTGGCGGCCCTCGCCCGCCGCCAGCCAGAAGTCCGGGTTGCCGGGAGCGATGCGCGTCATGCCCTCGGCCGCGCGCCACTCCCACTCGCGCGGGTACCATTCGGGCAGCACGCTGCCGAAGGCGGGGTCGATGCGATAGAGCGCGGCGTGGCCCTCGGGTCCGGCCGACACCAACTCGAGTCCGACGGGCGCGAACTCGGGCACCAGCAGGAACGCGAATGGCGGCCGCAGCAGGGCCTCGGGCCAGGAGATGAACAGGTAGTTGGCCCGCGTGTCCCGCGCGTAGTGGACGAGGCTCTCGAGCGAGTCGAGGGGCACGAACGGCACCGGGTCCGCATCCGCATAATACGACAGGTGGGGCTTGCGCGCGATCAGGCGCGGCCGGCCCGGCCCCTTCCAGTCGCGACGGAGCGCCGCCCCCAGCGTTGGCACCTCGTTCGGGACCTGGGTGGCGAGGAACCTGGTGTCGAGGGTCGTGGCGCGCAGGCCGTGCACCGCCGCGAGCACCGTGCACAGGGCGCACAGGATGGCCCCGAGCGCCGGAACGCGGGCGCGCGCGAACAGCGCGGGCAGGGCGCGGGGGGCGGCCAGCGCAAGCGCCCCGAGACCCGCGGCCACGCCCACCATCGGCAGGTGATAGCGGCTGGCGTAGAACACGGGGACGAGCGACAGGTAGAGCAGTCCGCCGTATGCGACCAGGGGCCCGGCGCCCGGCAGTTGTCGCCCGAGCCAGAGCACCAGCCCGAGGCCGGCAAGCGCGGCCAGCGGCCAGAGCCAGAGTTCCTTCGCCGCCTGTGCGGCGTGCTCGTAGGCGTTGATCGCGATGCGCTGGGCGACCGCGCCCGGGTCCTTTTCGAGCACCGAACGAAACGTCGGGAACTCCTTCTGGAGCGAGAGCTGGTAGTTGTCCCAGGTCACGCCGCGCGCGCGCGCGTAAACCTCATAGGCCAGGTTGTGGTAGAAGCGCAGCGTCGTGGGCGCTTTCTGGGAATGCGAGAATGCCCACCACGGCCCGAGCACCAGCAAGACGCCGAGCACGAACGCGCCCACGGCCCGGGCGCGCTGCAAAGCCCACGGGTTTGCGCGCCCGGGCCAGAGTGTGGCAAGCAGGCCGAGCGGAACGAACGCGATGCCGGTGTAGCGCGTGAGCGTGGCGAGGCCGGCGAGGATTCCCGAGAGCAGGAGCGCGGGACGCTGCGCGAGGACCGGGAAGAGGAGGACGAACGCCGCGGTCAGAAGCAGGGTGAACGGCGCGTCGGTGCTCGCGGTATAGGCGTAGCGCACCACGGTCGGGTTGGTCGCGATCAGGAGCGCGGTGATCCAGCCCGGGCCGCGCCCGAAGCGGCGCTCCATCCATCCCGAGAGCAGGAGGATCGTCCCCGCGCTCGAGGCCAGCGAGAGGAACTGCGCAAGGCGGAACAAGTCAAGGCGCGTCAGGGCGAGCAGCCCGAGCACGAGCTCGTACACCGGCCCGACCACGCCGTAGCGCGCGGGATCAAGACCGGTCGACCACAGCGCGCGCACGCCGGGTGCATAGCCGCCGTAGAAATCGGTCTCGACGAAGTAGTCGCCGACCGGGTGGAGCCACAGGAGAACGGGCGTGACCGCGCAGGCGAACAGGAGCACGATCCAAAGCCTGAGACCTTCGGGCACGCGGTCC
>JBKJOC010000416.1:0-3365 GCA_046595725.1 Candidatus Eiseniibacteriota bacterium | reverse complement strand
CACCGCGCCGGGGAGGTCGCCGTCCCGGTGGAGCGGCTCGGCGCCGAAGCGCTCCGCGAGCGCGAGCCGTTCGGCGACCGCGTCGACCGCGAATACGCGGCGCGCGCGCTGTTCGATGGCAGAGACGACGGCGGCGAGGCCGATCGGGCCACAGCCGAGCACGACGACCACCGAGTCGGGACCGACCTCCCCCATCCGCGCGACGTGCCACCCCGTGGGCAGGACGTCGGCGAGGAGCAACGCGGTCTCCGCCGGCAGGTCGTCCTCGATCGCGACGAGCGTCGAGGCGGCGAGCGGCACGCGCACGAGCTCGGCCTGCGCTCCCTCGAGCCCCGCGCCGGCCCGCACCCATCCGAACAAGGCCCCTGCGAGGCAGCGCGCGGAGAGTCCGCCGAGGCAGTAGAAGCATCGCCCGCAGCTGGTCGTGAAGGGTGCGACCACGCGGAGACCGGGCGTGATTCCGCGCGCGTCCGCCCCGGCTTCGACGACGCGACCGACGAACTCGTGCCCCATGACGGTACCGGGATCGATCCCGACTTCACGGCCGTGATAGACGTGGAGGTCCGAGCCGCACAGTCCGGCGCGCTCGACGCGCACGATCGCATCACCCCGATCCATGATCTTCGGATCCGGGACGGTTTCGTAACGGATATCGCGCACGCCGCGGAAGGTCAGCGCGCGCACTGGGATTGAGCCATGGGCAACCTCATTGGAGTAAACCTTACCGGGATTCCCGGAGGCTCCATTCCTTGAGCGGTTAGGGTTTTCGAGCTCGAAGTCTTCGGGCTCAAGTGCGTCTATCTTCGCGGCCCCTTCCCCCGCGCTTCGGATCTACACTCGTTGCCGTGAAATGCTCCTGGTTTCGTTCCGCGGGCCTCGCGGCCCCTGGCTTGATCTCTCTCCTGGCGGCGCTCGCCAGCACTGGCTCGGGCTGTGGGATGGATAAGCGCGCGCTCGAGACCCTTGTCCAACTGATCCAGGCCGAGTCCCAACGCCAGAAGGCGTCTCAAGACGTTCGGGCCGATTCGATCCTGGCTGCGGCGTTTCGCGGAGATTCCCTGGCGGTTTGCCGCATCCTCGACGCGGACCCCAGGCAGACCGCGGGGCACCTGCGCTCGCGCGATCCTGGCGGCATGACTGCGCTCCACCTCGCGGTGTGGGGCTCGGCGCGCGACGGCCACGGACGCACCTTCCTTCACTACGCGGCCCAGTACGACAAGGTCGACGTGATGCGTGCCCTTCTCGCCCACGGCTTCGATGTCAATGTCGCATCGAACAGTGGCGACACGCCACTCCACAGTGCTGCGTTCATGCTGCGGCGCCGCGCGGCGCGGCTGCTGCTCGAGCGCGGCGCCGACCCGAATCGGCACGGCTACCTTGGCTGGACACCACTGCACCCGGTGGCGAGCGGCGACGACCGAGGACAAACGGATTCGGTGTTCGTCGCCATGCTGCTCGATGCGGGGGCGGATCCGAACGCGCGCGCCAAGGACGGGCTCACACCACTTGTGCTCGCCTCCAAGGCGGGAGATCCCATCGTGATCAACCTGCTGCTTGCACGTGGCGCGCAACCCGGGGCCGCGAGCACTGGCGGATTCTCCGCCCTGCGAAGCGCCGTCGAATCGGCATACCCGGCGGCCGCGCGCGCGCTGATCGCGAAGGGCGCGGATCCCAACGAACTCTCCGATCGCCGAAGCGGCGAGACGCTGCTCCATCGTGCCGCCGCGCAACGCGGGCTGGACATGGCGCGCGTGCTCCTGAGCACGGGCGTAAAGCCCGACCTGGCAGACCAGCATGGCCGCACGCCGTTCCACGTGGCCGCCGGCGCGGGCACTGCGGGCATGATCCGCATTCTCGTCGCCCATCACGCGACGGTGAATGCCCGCGACCACTCGGGCTGGACGCCGCTGCACGTCGCGGCATCGCAGCGCCAACTCGAGACGACGCGCGCCTTGCTCGAAGCAGGTGCAGACGCAAACGCCATGAAAAAATCCGGGGAGAGGCCCTCCGATCTGGCATGGGGATCGAACGGTGACGCCGTGCGCGCCCTGCTGAAACGCTTCGGTGGGCAGAATCGTTGAGAGCCTGTCGCGAGCGGGCCTGGGGGCGAATGAGCTTTGCGGGGCGGAAGCGTCCCGCGGCCGCCTGCTGTGATGCTCAACAGCTTCCTGCCCATCTGAAGTACATTCCGTCGATGCCACTGACCCTGGGAACCCGCCTTGGACCCTACGAGATTGGCGTGCCGCTCGGCGCAGGCGGGATGGGCGAGGTGTATCGAGCGCGCGACACCCGCCTCGGCCGAGACGTCGCCATCAAGGTGTTGCCGGAACACCTGAGCTCCAACCCCGAGGCGCGCACCCGCTTCGAACACGAGGCGAGGACGATCTCGTCGCTCAACCATCCGCACGTTTGCACGCTCCACGATGTGGGCCGCGATGGGGATATCGACTACCTGGTGATGGAGTTGGTCGAGGGTGAGACGCTGGCCCAGCGCCTGGCGAAGGGGGCGCTGTCAGCGGCGGACGTGTTGAAGTTCGGCGTTCAGATCGCCGATGCACTGGATCGTGCGCACCGCGCCGGCGTGATTCATCGCGACCTCAAGCCCGGCAACGTGATGCTGACGAAGGCGGGAGTCAAGCTGATGGACTTCGGTCTCGCGCGCGCAACGGGTATGGCGGGGCCCGCGAGCGGTGGCGGCGCGACGACGGAGGCCCTCACGCAATCGCCGACCGTGGCGGCGCCGCTAACCGCCGCGGGCTCGATCCTCGGAACCGTTCAATACATGGCGCCGGAGCAGCTCGAGGGGAAAACGGCCGACGCGCGCAGCGACCTATGGGCGCTGGGCTGCGTGCTCTACGAGATGGCGACAGGCAGGCACGCCTTCGAGGGAACGAGCCAGGCAAGCCTGATCGCCACGATCCTGAAGGATCAGCCGCGGCCCCTGACTAAGCAGGCGCCGCTGACGCCACCTGCGCTCGAGCGTTTGGTGAATCAGTGTCTCGCCAAGGATCCCGACGAGCGCTGGCAGACGGCGAGCGATCTGCGTCGCGAACTGGCGTGGATCGCAGAGCACGGCTCGTCGCCCGGCTCCGGAGCTCCCGCAAGGAACGCCTTCAGCGCACTCGCGGTGCGCAGCCGGCCGCTTTGGATCGCAGCCGCCATCGTTCTTGCAGTCTCGGCCTACCTTGTCGTCCGTAATGGGGCGCTGCGCCCCGGCGCTCGCGCACCGAACGCCGTCGCCACGCGAAGTGTCGTTCGGTCGATTGCCGTGCTCCCGCTCGACAACTACTCGGGCGACCCCAAGCAGGATTACTTCGCCGAAGGCATGACCGACGAGTTGACGGCCCACCTTGCATCGATCAGCC
>JBKJOC010000387.1:0-4337 GCA_046595725.1 Candidatus Eiseniibacteriota bacterium | reverse complement strand
GAAGCGGACCTCGCGCTTGGTCGGGTGGATATTCACGTCCAGGGTTGCGGGGTCGACCTCGAGCGCAAGGATCGCGGTCGGATGGCGGCCCGGCGGGATCAGGTTGCCGTAGCCGTGGCGCACCGCCTGCGACAGCAGTGGGCTCTGGATCCAACGGCCATTGACGAGGATGGTCTGGCCCTCGCGCGTGACGCGCGCGAGCTCCGGCACGCCCAACCACGCCTCGAAGGCGAAGCCCGGACGCTCCTCGTTGACTTCGATCAGGCGCTCGACGAAATGGGCGCCATAGAGCGCGACCAGGCGGTCGCGGCGCGACGCAGCCTGGGGCAGCGTCAGGCGCGGCTTGCCGTCGACGCTGTAGTGGAAGGCGGTCTCGGGACGCGCGAGGGCGTAGGCGTTGAGCATCCGCAATGCCAGCCGCAACTCCCCCACCTGCGACTTGAGGAACTTGCGGCGCGCGGGTGTGTTGAAGAACAGGTCGCTGACGGTGACCGTGGTGCCGGGCGCCCGCGAGGCCGGGACGGGCGTGCCCACGAGTCCACCCTCGGCGTCGAGCCGAAACGCCGGGCCCTCGGGCTCGCGCGGACGGCTCAGGATCGTGATGCGGCTCACCTCCGCGATCGAGGGCAGCGCCTCTCCCCGGAAGCCGAGCGTGCTCAGGCGATCGAGATCCTCGAGCTGTGAGAGCTTGCTGGTGGCGTGGCGCTCGAGCGCCAGCGGCAGCTCGTCGGCGGACATGCCGACGCCGTCGTCGGCGATGGCGAATGACTTGTCGAGGCTGTTGTCGACCGAGATCTCGATCGTGCGGGCTCCGGCGTCGAGCGCATTCTCGACCAGCTCCTTGAGTGCGGCGATCGGGCGATCCAAGACCTCCCCGGCGGCGATGCGCGAGGCGGTGCGCGGGTCGAGCCGGTGAATGCGGCCGGTGGTCGTCGAGCCGCTCACGGCCGATTCCCGGCGGCGAACGCTCCCGCCGGCGCGGGGAGCGGGATCACCATTGCGCCGAGCGCGGCAGACAGGCGTGCCGTGGAGGACGCTCGCGGGCTGCGTGCCGAAACCATCACGGCGTCAACCACGACCTCGGACAGGCGCGCCACTTCGCCGGCGCGCGGGGCGCCCGCGAGCCGCGCCCAGAGGAACGACGGCGCGTCCGGTCCCTCGGCGACGACCAGGCGGACCAGGGCGTCGGCGGCGCGTACCGGATCGTCCCCCGCCTCGGAGAGCGCCGAGGCGAGGGCGCCGCGGAAGGAGTCGAGGTCCCCCCAGTCGAGATCGACCAGGGCAATCCTCAAGGGACGATCCGGGATCGGGTCCATGGGAGTCCGGTCAGATTTCCGGGGGCGGCGGCAGCCGCTCCGCCAGGTCCGCGCGCAACACGCGCACTGCGTACTTGCCGCGCAGGCGCTCGACGTAGTCGTACATCCGGCGGTTGAGCACGGTCGAGACCAGGGTTCGCTGCGTCGTCGCCGACTGCGCCGCTTCGGGCGCCGTGCGCTCGATCAGCTGGACGAACAAGTCTCCGCGCGGAGTCGTCATGCGCTTCCAGCCACCGACCCGAAGCGTGTCAGCGCCCGGCCCGAAGAGGAGTGAGTCGAGCCCGGCCACCCGGCCCAGAGTGGGCAGCCCGACGCCGCGGCCGAACGCGTTCGTGACCGATTCGCCGCCCACGGTCTCGATCGCCTGCTCCCACGGCATGCCCGCGGACAGTTCCCGGGCCAGGCGGTCGGCCCGCGCCGCCGCGGCGGCGATCCCGCGCTCGCGCTGCTTCTCCTGCAAGACCCGGTCCCGCGCCTCCTCGTAGGAGAGCTGCCGGGGTGGCAGCCGCTTGTCGAGCGACGCCACGAGGAAGCCTTGCTTGAGATAGCGGTAGATGCGCGGGAAGATTCCGCCCGGCGCGACGTTGGCCGCGTCGGCGCGCAGCTCGTCGATCGTCGCGGCGCCGCCGAGCGGCTGGCCCTCGTACCAGGACGCGTACTGGCTCGTCAGCTTGCGCGCCTCCGCACGCACGAGCAGGTCGGCGCGATCCTTCGCCGTCTTGCGCAGGGTCTCGGCCGTGATGCGCGCCAGTGTGTCCGCGTACTCGATTGCAAGCTGCTGTCCGATCTGGGACCGCACCTCGCTGAACGGCGGAACCTTGCCCTCGCGGCGCTCGACCAGTTGGATGATGTGATAGCCGAACTGCGTGCGCACCAGGCTCGAAAGTGGCTGGGCCGCCGTGAGCGCGAAGGCGGCACGCTCGAACGCCGGGACGGTGCCGCCGCGGCGGATGAAGCCCAAGTCGCCGCCCTGGTCCTTGTTGCCCGGGTCCTCGGAAACCACCCGGGCCAGGGCCTGGAAATTCTCGCCCGCCCGCAGGCGGGTGAGCAGGCGCGTCGCGAGCGCGCGCGCTTCGGCGTCGCTCCTGCGGTCGGTCATGACCAGGATGTGGCGTACGTGGACCTCGGGCGGGGTGCCGAGTTCCGAGGCGTGCTCCTTGTAGTGGCGCTCGATCTTCGATCCCGGGATATCGATGCGTGCTGGTTGGGGCGGTGGCGAGAGCGCGTACACGACCTCGAAGCCGGGCCCGGTCACGTAGCGTTCCTTGTGCAACTCGTACCAATCGCGCGCGGCCAGGCGATCGGCCGCGAGCTTCCGGTCGAACGCGAGCTCCCGGGCGCGCGGCTCGACCACCTCGAACGAGGGGCGGTAACGCGGTTCGTGGCGCACCAGGCCGACGACTGCGAACCCCGCCGGATCGGACAGGACGAGCGCCCGGGGCGCCGTGTCCCAGGCGCGCACCGAGTCGGCGAGCACGCGCGGCATGTCCTCGGGCAGCGCCCCGGCGGCAACCAGCCACGCCGGTCCGCCCTTCTTCACCGCGCGGGCGTTGCCGCCGTCCTTGCCCCGCGCCCAGGCAGAGGCAAGTTCGTCTGCCAGGCGGCGCGCCTCGCGCGCGCGCTCCTCCTGGCGCCAGCGCATCGCGACCTGCGAGCGGACCTCCGCGAAGTCGCGCATCTGGATGCCGCCGCCCGAAGGATCGAGGCGGGCGAATTCGGCGCGGTGTCCCTCGAACCACGTCTTGAGCTCGGACTCCTTCGGATCGCGCGTCGCGATCTGGGACGAATCGACCCGGGCCCAGCGCACGAACCAGGCAGCGCTGGCAAACGAGTCCGGGTTCGCGTCGAAGTAGGCGCGGGCGAGACCCGTCTCCTCCTCCTGGATCATCTGCGCGCGCCAGCGGGCGCGCAAGTCGACGGCGATCTGCGACAGGGATGGCGCGCTCCCGGCCTGCGCGCGGTCGACCCGCACGATCGCAAGTGCCTCGGGCGTCTCGACCAGTTCCGGCACGATGCTGCCCGCCGCGAGCGCCAGGGCTTCCTTCGCCAGGCCCGGATTCCCTGCGAACAGCCCGCTGTTCGCGCCCGGTCGCCACACGCCCGAGGCGGACACCACGCCCTCGACCCGCAGCAGCGAATCGAACGGCGCGCCGCTTCTTGCCGAGGCCAGAAGTTCCGTGGCGCGGGCGAGCGCGCCTCTCTTCTCGGTCTCGCCCGAGGGCAACGGCACCGTCGCCGCCGTGAAGGCGAGCTCGGCGGGCCGCGCCAACTCGTCCTGCTTCTCCTCGTAGTAGGCGCGCAATTGCTCGTCGGTGGGATCGTGCACCCCGTCGTAGCCCAGGTCCGAGACCAGGACGTAGCGCACCCTCGCCTTGAGGTCGCGCATGCGTGCCAGCTGCTCGACCTCGCCCGCCGGCGGGACAAGCTCGCGCTCGAGGCCGCGCATCCGGCGCTGGTAGAGCAGGAGTGAGCGCGCCTGCTCGCGCGCCTCATCGAAGCTCTTCGGGTTGGCTGAGCGATAGGACTCGAAGCGCGGGGCGTCGAACTTGCCGCCCGGGCGGAAGAACGGATCCTGCTTCATCGCGGATTCCGCCTGGGCGTCGCTCACCGTCAACCCGAGCGCCCGCGCGTCGAGCTCGACCAGGCGCATGCGGATGGCCTCCTCGAGGCCGGCGCGCAGGAAGAAATTGTCGAACGCTGCGGGCGCCGCCTTGCCGGTCTCCTTCTGGTAGCGTTCCTGGTTTCGGCGCCTGAGTTCCTGCACCTCGGAGAGCCGGATCGGCTTGCTCTCGACCCGGGCCACGATGGGATCGTTGGCGGTTCCGGGCGGCGCTGCAGCGCGGACGACGCCGACCAGGAGCGTCGCGCCCAGGAGCAGGAGAAGCGGTCGCGTCCCCCGCCTGGGACGGTCTGCTACAATGCGCATGAGCATGCCTCGATGGTTCCTTTCGAAGATTCCCGGATATCTCCGGGCCGCCCCGATTCCGGGCGATGCGTTCACGCCGGTGGCCGCGTTCACGA
>JBKJOC010000279.1:0-4630 GCA_046595725.1 Candidatus Eiseniibacteriota bacterium | reverse complement strand
TCCTGCAGCATGCGGACACGAGCGAGGAGGACCGCCGCCGCGGCCTCGACGTGATCGATCGCAACAGCCTGCTGCAGGGCCAGCTCATCAACGACCTGCTCGACGCCCACCGCATCGCCAGCGGCAAGGTCGCGCTCGCACTGCGCGTCTTCGACCTGTGCGACACCATGGATGCGGCGATCTCGGCGGCCGAGCCCGCGGCGAAGATCAAGGGCATCCACCTCGTCAGGGACAGCGACGATTGCCCCACTCCGGTCTGCGCCGATCCGGGCCGGCTGCAACAGGTGCTGGGCAACCTGCTCAGCAATGCTCTCAAGTTCACGCCCGAGGGCGGGGAGATCACGGTCGCGCTCAAGCGGCTGGGATCCACCGCCGAGGTCAGCGTGACCGACACGGGAGAGGGCATCAGCGCCGAGGCACTCCCCCGCATCTTCGAGCCCTTCCGCCAGGCCGAGTCGGACATGAATCGCGGGCATGGCGGTCTCGGCCTCGGCCTGTCGATCGCACGCCAGATGATGCAACTCCACGGTGGCTCGATCGTCGCGAAGAGTGAGGGCAAGGGCGCGGGCGCAACCTTCACGATCACGTTGCCGCTGAGAACATGGGACACGCAGCCGGTGGCGCCGCTCCTGCCGCGGGGTGCGACGCACCCCTCGCGGACGCTCCTGTCCGGAATCATGGTGCTCCTGGTCGACGACGAGCCTGACGCCCGGGAGCCGGTGCGCCGCGCGCTGGAGGAGGCGGGAGCGGAAGTGATCGCCGTCGCCTCGGCGGAGGAAGCGGTGACCGCGGTGCGCCAGCAACGCCCCGACGTGCTCGTGAGTGACATCGGGATGCCGGTAGAGGATGGTTACGAACTGATGCGCAGGATCCGGGCGTTGCCGCCGGAGATAGGCGGCCTGCTGCCGGCGATCGCACTCACGTCCTACGGCGCGGTCGAGGACCGGGATCGCGCGTTCAGCGTGGGCTACCGGTCCCATGTCGTGAAACCCGCGGAGACCGGGTTGCTGGTGGCTGCGATCGCGGCGCTGGTTTCCCAGCCGCCCAGGTCCTAGACGGTCGCGCGCGTCCGCGTCAGCCGCGAGGCCGCGGCTTCGTCCAGCAGCCAGAGCAGCCGGCCCGGCGCGGGCCGGACCCCCTGCGCCGGCAGACGGTCCGGCTCATAGGGTCCCTCGAGCACTTCGCGCACGATCTCGGCCTTCCCCATCCCGGTCACCACGAACACGACGCGGAGCGCCGCGTCGAGCACGGGGAACGTCAGCGTGAGCCGCCCGGGCGGCGGCTTCGGCGCTTCGGTCACGGCGGCGACCCAGCGATCCCGCAACTTGAGCGCCGGTGATCCCGGGAACAGCGAAGCGGTGTGCCCTTCCTGCCCCAGCCCCAGCCAGACCAGGTCGAGCGCGGGCGGAGCGTGCTCGGCCGGCGCGAGCTCGCGAGCGAGGGTCGCCGCGTAAGCGCGGGCCGCGGCCTCGAGGTCGTCCGCGTCCGCGGGCATGCGATGGATCTGGGAGGGCGGCAGCGGCACGGCGCAGAGCAGCGACTCCTCGGCCATGGCGTAATTGCTCTGCTCATCGTTCGGCGGGACCGCGCGCTCATCGCTCCAGTAGACGTGGGTGCGATGCCAGGCGAAGTCCAGGTCGGCCTGCGTCACGACCGCGCGGTGGACGTCGCGCGGCGTCGCGCCGCCGGCGAGCGCGACGTGGAAACATCCGCGCGCCGCGAGCGCGTGCCGCATCGAGTCCACCCAGATCCGGGATCCGGCTTGCGCGACGGCCGCCGGGTCCGCGACGATGTGAAGGTGGGGCGTGGGTTTGTCCATGGGGCGCGATCATCCACCCGGTGCGCTTCCGGGTCAACCCGGGAGGACCGGGCTCCCCGCCTCCAGCGGCCGTCCGGAATCCTTCCACGCCGCCGTGCCGCCCGTCACGTTGAGGATCGGTCCCGCGTGCGAGCGCGCAAGCCACGAGGCGGCGATCGCCGAGCGGTAGCCGCTCTGGCAGACGACCGCGAGCGTCGCGTCGGCGGGCAGCCCGACCGCCGACAGGTGCGGATCGAGCGGACAGCTCAGCGCCCCCGGGACGTGGCCCGCCTCGAACTCGCGCGGCTTGCGGACATCGAGAACGCAAGGCGGACTGGAGCCGGCGAGCCGGATCTCCAGTTCTGCGGGACTGACGTTCTCGAGCCTGCGCACCGGGCGGCCCTGACGGGCCCATTCCGCGAGCCCGCCGTCAAGATAGCCCAGGACGTCCTCGAGGCCGACGCGCGCGAGCCGCAAGCGCGCCTCGTGCACCATCGCCAGGTCGTCGGCCAGAAGGACGAGACGCGAGCCGACCGGGATCAGCGCGCCGGCCCAGGGCGCAAACTGCCCGGCAAGTCCGACCTGGAGCGCGCCGGGAACGTGGCCCGCGCAGAACTCCACGCCATCACGCACGTCGAGCACGATTGCGCCCTCGCCCTCAAGGCGGGACACGGCCCCGGGCGCGAGCGCGGGCGGATCCGGCAGCGCGGACAACGGGGCGGCGCCGGCGCGGTTGGTCTCGGCGTCGTATCCGAAATAGTCGGGCGCGGGCGCGAGATCGGTCGTGACCTGGCGCACGAACTGATCGCGCGTCATGGGCGCGAGGTTCGGGTTCATGCGCCGTTGCTCCCCGAGCGTCGAGTGGAGCTCGCGCCCGATGTTCTTCCCGCAGGCCGAACCGGCGCCATGCGCGGGCCAGATCGTCGTGTCGTCGGGCAGGGGGAGAATCTTCTCGACGAGCGAGTCGTACAGCATTCCAGCCATCTCAAGGGCGGTGTGGCCCTTCGAGGTCACGAGGTCCGGACGCCCCACGTCCCCGACGAACAGCGTGTCGCCGGTCAGGAGCCGCGCGGGGCCCGCGCGATCCTCGACCTGGTAACACAGCCCTTCGGGCGTGTGCCCGGGCGTCTCGAGCACCTTGATGCGGACGCGGCCGATCTCGAGCACATCGCCATCCTTGACCGCGCGATGCGGGAACGTCGCGCCGGCGCGCGCGGAGAGCACAATGGTCGCGCCCGAGCGCTCCGCCAGCTCCTGGTGACCGGACACGAAGTCGGCGTGCAGGTGGGTCTCGAGAACCCAGCGGATCGTGAGCCCCCGCGCGCGCGCCGCCTCGAGGTAGAGGTCGACATCGCGCTGCGGATCGACCACTGCCGCCTCGCCGTCGTCGCCGATCAGGTAGGAGGCATGCGACAGGCACGAGAGGTAGAACTGCTCGAAGATCATGTGCGGCGTTCCATCAGGAGCGCGGCCGCGTGCTCGAGCGCGCGGTCGTAGAGCGGCGAGGCGCCCGGCAGGTCGAGCTGGTCCTCGAGCAGCTGCTCGTCGCTCAGCGTCACGAACGGGCGGCGCGCCGGCAGCGGGCAGGCGTGGTCCAGCTCCACCTTTACCAAGAGCGCAGTGTCCCCCGGCTCGATCGCCACGTCGCAGGTCGCGCGCGGTGCGACCGCCGTCAGGCTCACGCCCAGGATCGCGCCGGGCGCCGCGCCTTCTACCGGCTCGAGGACGGCCGTCGGCAAAGGCCCCGGGCGCGCATCGCCTGCGCTCGCGCGGCCCGAATCCGGTCGAGCGACCAGCCGGCGAGCAGGGCCGCCCCGACCGTGCTGCCGCCCGCGCCGTAGCGCACCTGCACCTGGTCGAGCCGGGCGGGTAACGCGGCGGTCGAAGGTTCGTCGAAGAGCGAGGCAACCGCCTCGCGCCAACTCGAGAGGCGCGACCACTCAAAGTCGCCCGGCGCCCAGGAGTCCTCGCGGTTGGCCCGGGAAAGTCCACACACGAGGCCTGCGGGATCGTCGGACATGCGGCTGTCGATCACCAGGCGATCGGCCACGTCGAGCAGGCGCGCGAGCAGGGGATCGTCCCAGTCGGGCGCGCCCAGCACCCACACGAAGACCGGCAGGTCGGGCACGAGCAGGGGCAGGATCGTCCCGGCGGCCCGTCTTCGCGCCGCCCTACCGACCGAGAGAGAGATCTGCTCGCAGCAGACGTGCCGGCCACCCGCGCGGATCGCGCAGTGGGCCAGGAGGTGCGCCTCGAGGCGGCCGGGATCGTCCGCCCTATCCTCGACCACGAAGGCGCGCGTCGGGTGGAGGCTTGCCAGCGCCGCCACCAGCCGCGTCGCGAGCTCGGCTCCCTCGGGTCCCCCCGCCAGCGCGACCAGGTTGCGCGTGCAGGCCCGCGTGATCACGGGCCGCCCGGCTGCGCCGTCAGCAGCATCCGCGTTCTCCTCCCACAGGCGGCGCAGCTCGCGTGCGAGCGCGGTCACGTCGACCGGGAGCGCTCCCCCGCCGCCCAGCACCTCGCGCCCCGAACGACCAGGGGTCACGGGCGCCTCCACTCGCGGCCGTCCTTGCGGATCAGCTCGTGCGCGGCCTCGGGGCCCCAGGTGCCCGCCTCGTAGTTGGGGAGCACAGGCGGCGGGCTGTCGGTCCAGCCGTTGTGGATCGCGGTCACGAGCGCCCATGCCGCCTCGACCTCGTCGCGCCGGATGAACAACGTGGAATCGCCCAGGAGCGCATCGAGCAGCAGGCGCTCGTAGGCCTCGGGCGGCTCCGCGCCGAACGCGCTGCCGTAGAGGAAGTCCATCTTGACGGGCTCGATCGTCAGGCGCGC
>JBKJOC010000007.1:0-3932 GCA_046595725.1 Candidatus Eiseniibacteriota bacterium | reverse complement strand
GACGGCGACGATGGAGGACGACGGTGGCGGCGAGGGCGGGTGACTTGGGCATGGCCTCCTTGGTATCACGCCCCCCGGCCCCCGTCGAGCCCCGCAGGAGGGCGTGATACCCTGCAGTATGTGAAGACCGCCCCGACCCCAACCCGCCCGCCCGAGCGCGGCCGCGCCCTTGCCGGCGCGCTCGTGCGCTGGTTCCGCACGTCACACCGGGACCTCCCATGGCGACGCACGCGCGATCCCTACGCGATCTGGATCTCCGAGATCATGCTGCAGCAGACGCGCGTCGACGTGGTCGTCCCCTACTTCGACCGCTTCATCGCGCGCTTCCCCACGGTCCACGCGCTGGCGGACGCGCCGCTCGACGACGTGCTCCATGCCTGGTCCGGCCTCGGCTACTACCGGCGCGCGCGCCAGCTTCACGCCGCAGCGGCGCAGGTCGTGCGCGACCATGCGGGAACGCTTCCCGAAGCCGAAGCTGCGCTCAGGTCGCTGCCCGGGATCGGCCGCTATACCGCAGGCGCGCTCCGCTCGATCGCCTTCGGGCAGGCGGCGCCGATCGTTGACGGCAATGTCGCGCGCGTCCTGTCGCGGCTGTTCGCGCTCCCGGGCGGACCGGGCGAAGGCGAGTGGGAGAAGCGACTCTGGAAACTCGCCGCACAGCTCGTGCCGGCAAGCGATCCGTCGGCGTTCAACCAGGGGCTGATGGAACTGGGCGCCACGATCTGCCTGCCACGCGCGCCGCGCTGCGCCGAGTGCCCACTCGCGAAGTTCTGCCGGGCGCACGCGCGTGCGCGCGAGGAGGAGTTCCCGCCAGCGAAGAAACGCGCGCGGTCGGAACGCATCGAGCGCTGGGCGCTGGTCACGGTTCGGCCCACCGACGGAGCGCTGCTGTTGCGGCAGCGCACGAAGGACGAGCACAACGCCGATCAGTGGGAGCTGCCCGTGATCGAACCGCAGGCGGAATTGTTGCCCGGCGCGCGCGAAAAAGGGACGATCACGCACTCGATCCTCGAGCGCCGTTATCGCATCCGGGTGTTTGTCGGGGCGGATCCCACTTCGCGGACGGACTACGAATTCGTCGTCGCCGCCGGCGGCAAGGCCCTTACGCTCACGACCATCACGCGCAAGGCGCTGGCGATGGCCCTGCCCTAGCCTTCGACCACCGCGCGACCGTCCTTGCGCGAGTCGGAGCCGCAGGCGCGGGCGCTGGTGTCCGGATCGAGCCAGATCGCCTGCCCTCCGCCGAACCCGCCAAACCCCGGGTCGTTCGCGGGCACCACGTCGTGCCCGCGGGCAGCGAGTTCCGAAATGGCCGCCGGCGGCACCCCGGGCTCGAACATCACGCGCGCTCCGCCGTCCTCGATCACGCGGAAGCGCGGCGCGTCGAGCATCTGCTGGACGTCCATCCCGAAGTCGACCAGGTTCGTCATCACCTGCAGGTGCCCCTGCGGCTGCATCGGCCCGCCCATGACCCCGAACGGCATCAAGGGCGACGCGCCCTCCCCGGGCGTGACCGCGCGGCCGCCCGGCCAGACCTCGCCGCGCGCGGCATCGGGCGCGCGGAACAGCATTGCGGGGATGATGGTGTGGAACGGCCGCTTCCGGGGGGCGAGCACGTTGGGGTGCCCGGGATCGAGGGAGAAACCCGCGCCCCTGTTCTGCAGCGCCAACCCCGTCTCACCCGCCACCAGTCCGCTGCCGAACCCGTAGTAGAGCGAGTGGATCAGCGAGACCGCGTTACCCTCGCCGTCGACGGCGCACAGGTAGACCGTGTCCGAGCCGCGCGGCAGGACGCCCGGGTGGACCGAGGCAAGGGCGCGCTTCGGGTTGATCGCGCGCCTGCGCCCTTCGATGTAGTCGTCGCTCAGGAGTTCCTCGACCGGGACGCTCGCAAACTCGGGATCGGCGACGTGGCGGTGCGTGTCGGCGAAGGCGAGCTTCATGGCCTCGATCGCGACATGCAACGCGTCCGCCGACAGCGCGCCCATCGCGCGCAGGTCGAAGCCCTCGAGCAGGCGCAGAGCGATCAGCGCCGCCAGGCCCTGCCCATTCGGCGGGTGCTCCGCGACGCGATAGCCGCGGTAGTCGGCCGTGATGGCCTCGGTCCAGGTCGACTCTTCCGAACGGAGGTCGTCCATCCGCCAGCGGGCACCGTGACCGTTCATGAACGCGACCACCGCCTCGCCGATCGCGCCCTTGTAGAACGCATCGGCGCCCTGCGCGGCCAGCACGTCGAGCGTGCTCGCGAGGTCCGGAAGGCGCACGATCTCGCCCGCCCGCGGCGCCCTACCCGAAGGCAGGAAGACGCGCGCGGCCTCGGGCGTCTTCCTGAGTTTGGGCTCGAGCGACTTCCAGCCTTGGGCGATCTTCGTCGTGACGGGATAACCTTCGCGCGCGTGGTGGCGGGCGGCGCCGAAGGCGCTCGCCCATCCGAGGCGGCCATGGCGCGAGAGCAGGGTCTCGAAGCCGCGCAGCGCCCCCGGGACGGTCACGGCCAGCGGACTGTCGAGCGGGATCTCCCTGCCCTGGACGCCGCGCTCAGCGCCTGAGTCGAGCGTGGCCGAGGACGGGCTGTGGCCGCTGGCGTTGAGCGCCGACAGCCGCTGCTGGCGCTCGTCCCACACCAACGCGAACAGGTCGCCGCCGAGCCCGCACGACATCGGCTCGACCACGCCCAGCGTGAGCGCGGCCGCGCACGCCGCGTCGGCGGCGGTGCCGCCTTCGCGCAGCGCCTCGAGGCCCGCCAGGGCGGCCAGCGGCTGTGACGCCGCGACCGCGCCACGCTTGCCCAGGACGGGCGAGCGGCGCGAGTCCATGGCAGGCAAGGCCGGTCGCATGCTCACAGGGTTGCGCGGCGGGCGGGCGGGCCGGGTGCGGTGGCGTCGCCTCGACGCGTGGAAGCGGGCTCGACGAAGAGACGCCGGTAGTGCATCGAGGGCAGGAATCCCGCCCGCTCGTAGGCACGTCGCGCCGGCAGGTTGTCCTCGCGCACGAACAGGCACACCGCCGGGACGCCATCGGCGAGGAGGCGGTGGACCAGCTCGGCGACGCCGCGGCGCGCGAGGCCCTCGCCGCGGCGGTCGGGCTCGGTGAAGACGCCCACGATCTGGGCGCCGATCGGGCAGCGCGCCGAGAGGTCGGCCTTGAACACGAGCCGCCCGCCGTCCTCGAGCACGTAGGAACTCCGCTCCTCGACGTTCTTGGCCAGGTGCCTCATGTAGCCCTCGCCCATCGAGGCCATGGGATCGAGCCCGGTCTCCTCGAGATAGGCGCGCGCGGCCAGGTCGGCCAGCGAGTCCAGGTCGGTGCGCACCGCGAGCCGGAGCAATGGCTCGCGCTCGGATACCAGGGTCTCGCGCGTCGCGACCATGAAGACTTCGCGCCAGTCGCGCGAGGACTCGAGCCCGGATGCGGTCAGGTGACCCCAGAAATCGCTCACCTGGTGCCACTCGCCGACCACGAGGCGCACGCGTCCGCGCTCCTCCCAGGCGAGCTCGGCGAAGCGCCGTCGCACGTGCGGAAGCTCGGAGGCGAAGACGACCAGCCCGCCGTGGCCGAGGAACATCACGCCTTCGAGGCGCTCGCCGTCGAACGCGCCGAGAAAGCGGCCCTGCGCCGCGCCGTCGGGCAGCGTCAGGGCGCCGTCGTGAATCTTGCTGGCGAGGAAGACGTCGCGCAGGCCGTGCGCGGTCAGGAAGCCGTACGCAGCCTCGGCATGGCGCGCTGCCAGGGGCTTGAGCATGGCCTCGATCCTACGCCATGTGCTAACCTGAGCGCGTATGGAAATCGTCCTCGCAAGCCCGCGCGGCTACTGTGCGGGCGTCGATCGCGCGATCGACGTCGTCACCATCGCGCTCGACCTCTACGGCCCGCCCGTCTACGTCCGCCACGAGATCGTCCACAATCGCCACGTCGTCGAGTCCCTGCGCTCG
>JBKJOC010000501.1:0-3270 GCA_046595725.1 Candidatus Eiseniibacteriota bacterium | reverse complement strand
TCCGAGGGCGTGTCGGCATCGGGGCCCGGCACCGGCGCGACCCAGTCCGAATCGCCGAACGCGGGCTCCGCCGATGTGATCGAAGGCGCGAGAGCTGCAAGCGAAACGGCGAGCGCGAGCGCCAGCGCGGCGCCTGAGCGCACGATTCCCTTGCGCGCGCGCCACCGGTCCTCCTCGACGTCACCCGCGCCCCGGTCTAGAGTCTCCGAATGGCCAACGTGCGCGCCCTCCGGCATCCTCTTCAATCCCTCAATCTCGAAGCCGGCGAAAGCAGGTTGCTGCTGCTGCTCGCGCTCCTGGTCGGGACGCTCTTCGCCGGCTACACGGTCGCGAAGGTGCTGCGCGACTCGATGTTCCTCGCCGAGTACGGCGCGACCAGCCTGCCCTGGGGATATGTCGCGGTCGCGCTGGCCTCGATCGCGATCGTTTGGGGCGAGTCGCGGCTGACCCGACGGCTGGCGCGCTCCGGCGCGACCGCCGTCGGCCAGTTGATCGCGATCCTCTGCAGCATCGGGTTCGCGTTTCTCTATCCCTTGAATCCGCACTTCGTCGCGGGCGCGTTTTACATCTGGGCCGGCAGCCAGGCGATGATGCTGATGTCCTACTTCTGGCTGCTCGCACTCGAACTCTGGGATCCGCGCCGCGCGCAGGCGATCCTGCCACTGTTCTCCGGAGCCGGCCTCGTTGGTGGCGTCGTTGGCGGCGGCTTCGCCAACTGGGCCGTCGAACGCATCGGCATCACGGGACTGCTGTGGACCCTGGCGGCGCTCCTGCTGCTCGCGCGGCTGATCACGATCTCGCTCGACCGCCAGCTGCCGGTCAAGCCCTTCGTCGCACAGGCCGGTTTCGGGACGTCCCGCATCGAGATTCTTAGGCATTCGGCGTTCCTCCGGTACCTGGCGGGGACCCTCGCCCTGTCGGTCGTGGTCTCCACCCTGGTGGACTTCCAGTTCAAGTACGCCGCGCAGCAGGCCTACCCGGACAGTCATGCGCTCACTCGCTTCCTGGGACTCTTCTATGCCGGCCTCAACGGGCTCGCGCTCGTGGTTCAGTTCGGCGCCGCCGGCTGGCTGGTCAAGCGGGCCGGTGTCTTCTTCTCGACGCTGCCCCAACCTCTCAGCGTCCTGGTGTTCGCGGTCTGGATCGTGTTCTCCCCGGTCTTCGGGGTCATCGTCGCCTTGCGCTGGATTCAGGGCGTGCTGTTCCAGACGTTGGGCAAGTCCTCGTTCGAACTCTACTTCATGGCGATCCGGACCGCCGAGCGCCAGAAGATCAAGCCGGCGCTCGACACCCTGGTCGAACGCCTGGCCGACGCGGCCGCCGGCGTCGTGTTGCTGGGCGTCCTCGCCTCGGTCGGAGTCAACATGCGCATTGTCGCCGGCCTCACCGCACTCGTCGCGGCACTGTGGCTCTTCATGCTAACGCGCCTGCAGCGCAGGTACGTGCGGGAATTCCGAACCTCCCTCGAGCAGCACCAGAGCGACCTGCCGATCACCGCCGCCGGCCTGCAGCTGCCGGAGGCCCGCCGGACACTGCTCGCCGCCATCCAGTCGGAGGACGAGGCCCAGGTACTGCTTGCGCTGCGGCTCGCGGCCCAGGTCCGTCATCGAAACATCAAGCGCGCGGTGGCGTCGCGCCTCGACCATGCCTCGCCCGCGGTGCGCGCGGCGGCGACGAGCGCACTCGACACCCTGGGCGTGACCGGACTCGAGGAGCGGATCGGGACTTTCCTGGCGGAGACGGATCCCGATCTGCGGCGCGCCGCCGTCGGCTACCTGCTCGCCCGCGGGCGCGCCCCCATGGAGAGCGCGCGAGCCCTGCTCGACGGCCAGGACGCCGACCTGCGGCAGGTGGCGCTCGAGATCCTCATCGCGCGCCCTCGCCTCGTGGCGGGCGCGGTGTCGCTGCAGTGGGTCGACGACCGGATCGAGCAGGGCACCGAAGCCGAACTGGTTGCCGGAGCCATGGCGCTGACGCTCGTCCCGGGACCGGAAAGTGAGGAACGGCTGCGCCTGCTGGTCCAGCACCCGCTGGTCGAAGTCAGGCGCGCCGCCCTCAAGACGGCATCCCGCCGGCCGGCGCCGTCCCTGCTCGACGCGATCGTAGCCCAGTTGCTCGCGCCCGGGCTTCGGAGCGAGGCCCGCGAGGCCGTGTCGGCGCTGCGCCAGGCGGCGATCCCCGCGCTTGCGACCCTCGCCGATGGCAGCCAGGGCTCGCAGGCCCGGCGCATCGCCTGCGATGCGCTCGCCGGCATCGGCGGGCGCGACGCCATCGCCGTGCTCCTGCGGGTCGTGCGCGGCAACGATCCCGATGCCCGATTCGACGCGCTGCGGGCGCTCAATCGCCTGCGCGCCCGCTCGTCCACGGGGTTGATCAAGAAGACCCTCGCCTTCCGGTTGTGGCAGCGCGAGCTCGAAGTCTACCGGGACAACCTGCTCCCCGCATTCATCCTGCGCGGCGCCAGGGATCCGCGCGTGGTGCTGCTGCAGAACTCCTTCTTCGAGTCGGCGGAGCGGGCGCTCGATCGCTCGTGCCGCGCGCTCGCCTGCTACTATCGCCCCGAACCGTTTCGCAGCGTCTACCAGTACCTGCAGGATCCGGGCTCGCTCAAGTCGGCCGCGCGCGCGCTCGAATACCTCTCCCACCTGTTGCCGCGCCGGCTGTTCGGCGCGCTGCGCGAGATCTTCGAGGAGAATTCGCTCAAGGAAGGGACGGAAGGCGTCCCGATCGACGGCCAGATCGCCGGGTGCATCGAGCGCGCCTACGCCGATGGCGACGACTGGTTGAGGGCGTGCGCCGTGCGCGCCGCGCACGCGATCCCCGTGCCGATCGAATTCCAGTCGAAGGATGAGGAATCGAAGTTGGTGCTGGAGGAACTCGCCGTCTATCACGCAGTCCGACCCCCGGAAGGGAACCAGGGATGACCACCGTCGAGCGCGTCCTCGTCCTCAAACAGATCGACCTCCTGGAGACCGCCGGGCCACGGCATCTGCTGGCGCTTGCCGAGCTGGTGCGCGAAGTGGAGATGTTTCTGGGCCAGGCGATCTACGGCGAGTCCGACCTGGCGGATGCGATCTACGTGGTGTTCAAGGGGCGCGTGCGCCTGCTCACAGGCGACAAGGAACTCTCCACCGTCGGGCCGGGCGAGGCGTTCGGTACCTGGGCCCTCGTGGACGACTCCGAGCGCGGCCAGCGCGCGGAGTGTGTCGAAGAAGGGCTGCTGGTGGCGCTCGGCCGGGAGGAATTCCACGAATTCGCCGCGGGGGATCC
>JBKJOC010000317.1:0-5943 GCA_046595725.1 Candidatus Eiseniibacteriota bacterium | reverse complement strand
ATGCGGCGCTCCGGGAGTTGATCGAGAAATACGCGGAGGGCTACGCCTACCAGGTTGCAATCGTGTACGGCATTCGCGGCGAGGCGGATTCGGCCTTCGAGTGGCTGGAGCGGGCCTACGCGCAGCGGGACGGCGAGCTCCAATCATCCATGCGTTCGGAGCCGCGTTTGCGTTCCCTCGTCGGCGATCCGCGGTGGGGTGCACTTCTGAAGAAGGTGGGGCTCGAGGGGTAGCGGTTCTCCGCGGAGATTGCCCCGATTCCGTAGACAGTTCGGCTACGCTGCCCTGGCTGCACGCGCCTTCTCGAATGCGGCCGGCCTGACCGATCAAGCCCTCCCCCAAACGCAAAAACCTCCCCCGCCCGCAAGCAAGGGAGGCTTGGACCGCACACCATCGCGTGGGCCGATGAACCGTTCTGCCAACAGGCTGCTGCAGGGGCAATTCTGGGGCAAATGCCCCTCGGATGGTAAATTGTGCTTAACGAACACTGGACAATTCGACCCGGGTTGCTTTCGGTGATCCGCGGTCCTATTTTATTAAGTCTATTCACACCATGGTGATGCCGGTTTCGACCAAGGCTGCGTAATACTTACAAGGAGCGGCATGGGATATGCTTTAGGTACCGCTTGCGTGTCGAACCAGCACCATAACGAGCATATCCCATCGCATTTCACGGCAGCAACATCATTGCCCAGACACTGATAGAGGACCAGCCAGGGAATGGCGGGGAGACCCCCAATGACGTCCCATTCCCTGTTGCCCGAGGCGTGTCTCGCGTCCTCTCGCAGTGCGCAAGACGAACCGATTTCAAACCATCTCATGGATCTCTCCCATGTCCCCCTCAGGCGGCTCAGCCTGAGGACCCGGCTCGCGGCCTGTTTGGCCGCCATGCTCCTCGCCTATACCGCAATCGACGCGAGCGCACAGGCGCTCACCAGCGACCAGTCCGACTACCCGCCCGGAACGACCGCGACGCTCAGTGGCGCGGGCTTCGCTCCGGGTGAGTCCGTCTCGCTGCAAGTGCGGCACGCCGACGCCACTCCGGATTCCGGATCGGATCACGAGCCTTGGGTCGTGATCGCGGACGAGAGCGGCAACTTTGTGACGACCTGGGAGGTCTGCACGGACGATTGCGTCGGGGCGACTCTCCGGGCGACGGCGGACGGGCAGTCCTCGGGGCTGCACGCGGAATGTCTATTCACGGACGCCACCGTTTGGACCATGACTATTGCCCCCACCACGACCGTGATTGGTCAGTCTCACGCGTACACGCTCACGGCGAGAAATACCAGTACCGGAGGCGGCAATCAGATGGGATGCATCACCATCACGATCCCCTCGCAATTCACTCCTTCGGGAAGTCCGATCGTCGTTCCCGGATCGACCACCCACGCGTGGACCGTCGGGCGCGTCGGACAGGTCATCACCGCGACCGCAAATTCCAGCGCAGACCGGGTGAATAGCGGTGAATCCATTCAGTTCAGCATCACGGCGATCGCTCCCGTCACGACCTTGGGATCCCCCTTCTCCTGGACGAGCACCGCGAGAACAAACACGAACTGCACCGGAAGTTCCTTCGGCGTTCCAGGGGCGGGGCAGCCCACGGTTTCGGTGACGTGCATCCCCGCCGCAATCTCGTGCCCGGCGAACATCACGCTGAACAACGCATCGGGTCTCTGCTCCGCGAGCGTGAGCTTTACCGCCACCGCGACGGGAAGCCCCACTCCCTCGATCACCTATTCGCAAAACCCGGGGACATCCTTTCCGGTCGGGAGCACGACTGTAACCGCCACGGCAACCAACGAGTGCGGGTTCGCAAGTTGCTCCTTCACCGTCACGGTCGTGGACAACACGACGCCGACCATCGCGTTACTGGGTACGAACCCGGTGGTCGTCGAATGCCATACGAGCTTCACAGATCCTGGCGCCTCCGCTTCGGACAACTGCCCGGGGAGTCTTCCGGTCTCGGTCTCCGGAACCGTCAACGTCAATGCCGTCGGCAGCTATGCCTTGACCTACAGCGCGACCGACACTCACGGCAATACCGGGACCGCCACTCGAGTGGTGAAGGTAGTGGACACCACCAAACCAGTCGTGACTCTCGTTCAGGGCGACTTGACGGTGGAATGCCACGATCCTGCGTTCTCCGAGCCCGGGGCAAGCGCGAGCGACGCCTGTGCCGGAACCCTGCCGGTGACGATCTCGGGCAGCGTGAACGTGAATACCGTGGGCGACTACGTCCTCACCTACAGCGCCACGGATCCGAGCGGGAACGCCGACTCCAAGACCCGCACGGTCCACGTGACGGACACGACGAACCCGGTGGTGGCCCTGGTCCAGGGGGACCTGACGCTCGAGTGCCACGGTGCGGCTTATGTCGAGCCGGGAGCCAGCGCAAGTGACGCCTGTGCCGGGAACCTGCCAGTGACGTTCACCGGAAGTGTCGACGTCAACACGGTGGGCGATTACGTCCTCACCTACAGCGCAATCGACCCGAGTGGCAACTCGGACTCCAAGACCCGCACGGTCCACGTGACGGACACGACGAACCCGGTGGTCACGTTGGGCGGGGCAGCAACGCAGACCCTCGAGTGCCACGGACCTGCGTTCTCCGAGCCGGGAGCCAGCGCGAGCGACGCCTGTGCCGGAACCCTGCCGGTGACGATCTCGGGCAGCGTGAACGTGAATACCGTGGGCGACTACGTCCTCACTTACAGCGCCACGGACCCGAGCGGCCACTCGGACTCGAGGACCCGTACGGTACATGTGGTGGACACCACGTCTCCGTTGATCGGGACGCCGGGCGCGGACGTGTCGATCCAGTGTCCGAGCGTGCCAGCGTTCACGCCGCCGACCGCGACCGATGCCTGCGATGCGACTCCACACGTGGTGGAGGTCAGCGACATTACGACTCCCGGAGGCTGCCCCGGCGTGTACATGCGCATCAAGAGCTGGAAGGCGGTCGACGCGCAGGGGAATGGCTCCGCGGTCGTGAGCCAAACCGTCTCCGTGGTGGATAATACTGCTCCCACCATCGGCGCGCCGGGACTCAGCACCACCATCACCTGCCCTGCCGCCCCGGCGTTCACGGCTCCGACGGCGAGCGACGGATGCAGCCCGAACCCGCTGGTCATTGAGGTCAGTGACGTCACGACCGCCGGCAGTTGCCCCGGTGCGTACAGCCGGACCAAGACCTGGAGATCCAGGGACTGCTCGGGCAACCTGTCCGGCCCGGTGAGCCAAACGATCAACGTCGTCGACCTCATCGCGCCCACGGCGCTCATCACCGCCCCGGTGAACGGCAACGTGGTCGCCGCTGGAGTGCCGGTGGTCTTCAAGGGTACGGTGAGCGACAACTGTGGTCTCCAGGGTGCAAAGTGGCAGTTCGACGCGCTCACGGTGCCTGCCGGCACGATCGGATCCGGGGGCGCGGTCTCGACGACGTACACGTTCGTCTCGGCCGGCGTATACCAGATCAAGCTCATCGCGACGGATGCATGCGGGAATACCGGCACCGCTTTCCAGACGCCGGAGGGCTTCGACTGGACAGTCATCGTCTACGATCCGAACGCGGGCTCCGTCACGGGCGGCGGCTGGATCTATTCCCCCCCGGGCGCGTACCGTCCCAACGTCACGCTCGAAGGGAAGGCGAACTTCGGGTTCGTGTCGAAATACCAGAAGGGTGCAAGAGTGCCCACGGGCGAAACCGAGTTCCAGTTCAAGCAAGGGAACCTGAACTTCCACAGCGGTGTCTACGAGTGGCTGGTCTGTGCGGGAGCGAAGGCCCAGTACAAGGGCACCGGGACCATCAACGGTGCGGGAACCTACGGGTTCCTCCTCACCGCGGTGGACGGATCGCTGCTCGGCGGCAATCAGCCGGATCGATTCCGGGTGAAGATCTGGGACAAGGGCACGGGTGGAATCGTCTACGACAACCAGTTCGGCCAGCCCGAGGACTCGGACGCCTCCACGGCGCTGGGCGGCGGGTCGATCATCATCCATCCGGACAAGGGGTCCGGCGGGACCATAGCCCTCGCCGGCGCGGCGCAACTTTCCATGACGCAAGTACCGATGGAATTCTCGATCAATTCGGCGCGACCCAATCCGTTCGCAGGGAGCACCGAGTTCGGGTTCCAGGTACCCGAACGGAGCCGGGTGCAAGTCGTGCTCTACGACGCAAGCGGGCGCCGGATCGCCACCGTGACGGATGGGGACTGGGAGCCGGGCTCGCACTCCATCCACTGGAACGGCCAGGGAGAGGGCGGAAGGAAACTGGGGCCGGGGATCTATTTCGCCCGTTTTACGCTCCGTTCCCTGGTGAGCGACCGCCACCTGGACTCGGTCAGTAAGGTGATCATGAGCCGCTGATCCAGGGCCCGCAGACATCGCGGGAGCATAGTTCTACGAACACGCCGCCCCGTTGTGAATGCAACGGGGCGGCTTTCTTGTTCAGCCCTGGCATGGATGAGAATGATTGGCGAGTTGTCTCGGTGCGCCTTCGCCGCGTCCGCCCGGGCGACGGACGAGCGGTGGGACACTGGCCCTTCCCGGCGTAGTTCCAGGGGCGTGGCTTGCGTCTCGGCACGCTTGGCCTCGACGATCGCGGTTCGGGCGGCGCCTCGGCCCGCGCTCGGCCTTGACGCCGAGATAATCGCGCAGACGCGCTGAGACCGCCTCGGGCCTGTCGGCAATGGAGGCCCGAAACTCAAGTGACGGCGGCTCTTCTTCAAGAACGGCAAATGACATCAGCGCGCTATCGTGCTTGTCGAAGGCGTCGCGGATTGCGAGGTCGAGCTCCGTCTGCGCGCTCTCGCTCTTGCTGCTGGCGAACAGCGTGCTGCTGGTGCGCAAGGTCGAGACCGCGCTGCTCGGGCCGACCGGCCGCGCCGACGCGACCGTCGACCGGGCGCTCATCGCCGCGCACATGCTTGCGGGCGTCGCCGCCGCCGCACCTTTTCCGGCCGGGAGCCGGCTTTTGTTCTGGTCGCCATCACCCGCGGCGCCGGGTGCCGACCCGCACTCCCGAGGAGTACTGGGAACGCAACGCCCGGGTCGCGATCCAAGACGGCCTGGCGGCACGCGTGCGTTTCCGGGCGATCGCGCCGGCGGAGCAGGTGATGGACCCGTTGAGGGCGCGATGCCGCTAGGGCTTCTTCTGATATTTCCAGTGCCGTGACTTGCCTTCGGCGATGGCGGTGATCGCCTTCTCGAGGCGCGAAGCGCGGGTCTCCTCGCGCTTGGCCTCGAGCAGCCACTCGATGTACTCGCGGCGGTGGCTCGGCGGGAAGGCCTCGAACGCAGCCTTCGCCTGCTTGTTCCCGGCCAGCGCCTTCGCCAGGTCGGCGGGCACGGGGAGCGGGGCCTTCGCCGCCGCCTTCGGGCGCTTGACGGTGATGCCCGCCTCGTTGAGCTTTGCGGCCTCGCGCACGAGCTTGAGGATCTTCGCATCGGAGGCCAGGTCCGCCAGCGAGGTGATCCGGCCGAACTGACCCATCGCCTCCTTGTTCCCGCCGGTCTTTGCGACCTCGAGCAGGGAAGACTTCCAGAACCCGAATGCGCAGTGCTCCTTGAACGCGGACATGCCGGCCATCATCGTGCCCTTGTGATCGAAGTGGGGCATGCTCCACTTCATCGTCTCCTCGAGGTCCGGGCAGCCCTGGTGCATGAGCTTGCGCAGGTGCTTGAGGATTGGCCGGGCGAACGGCTTCGCCTCGGCGATGTAGGCGTCGATGCGGGGATCCTTCTTGCCCACGATGATTCCTCCCTTGGTCAGGCGGGGCGCTCGTGCGCGCGTCGTCCTGCCACCCAGGTGGCGCGCACGGCGCGGTCGTCCCCCAGCGTCATGAGTGCGAACAACAGGTCGGCGATCGACTCCGCCCGCCCGGTGCGCAGGGCAAGCAACGGCGTTGCGCGCGGGTCGAGCACGACCAGGTCCGCCTCGTG
>JBKJOC010000032.1:0-2855 GCA_046595725.1 Candidatus Eiseniibacteriota bacterium | reverse complement strand
GCGGTGCAGAACCCGCTAAGGCCTTGCGTAAAAACTGATTGACAGATTTCAGGGAAACTTTAGGCTGCCTTCTGCTCCCAGGAAGGGGGCTTCCTGGCACGGAACGGGACGGTTGCGCGGAGGTTCCACATGACCAAGGCCGACATCGTCGACCAGATCGCGGAACGCACAGGGCTGACCAAGAAAGACGTTGCGGACACGGTGGATGGCTTCCTCGAGGCCGTCAGCCGCGCGCTCGCGAACGGGCATCACATCGAGATTCGGGGCTTCGGGACGTTCAAGGTCAAGGACCGCAAGTCCCGGCTGGCGCGCAACCCGCGCACGGGCGAAGCCGTTCCCGTGCCGCCGCGCAAGGTCCCGGTGTTCAAGGTCAGCAAGGAACTGAAGGACATGGTCGCCCAGGGCTGACGCCCGCCCAACTCCTTCCGGCAGACTGCGATCCGTGCCCGCACGCGGGGACGGGGCCCCCGGGCTCCGTCCCCGTGTCGCGTTTCGAGAATCCGACATGGGGACGCTCAAGGCGATGGATCGCTGACCGAAGCGAAGGTGGACGCGCCCGGGCGCTCCGAATATTCTGGAGCCCATGCTTGCCATCGATCTGCGCTCCGATACCGTCACGCGGCCGACGCCCGCCATGCGCCAGGCCATGGCGTCCGCCGAGGTGGGCGACGACGTCTTCGACGACGACCCGACGCTGCACCGGTTGCAGGATCGCGTGGCGGAATTGCTGGGCAAGGAGGCCGCGCTGTTCGTGGTCTCCGGCACGATGGGCAACCAGCTGGCGATCCGCTCCCAGGTGGCGCACGGCGAGGAGGTCCTGCTCGAGCGCGAGTGCCACATCTTCAACTACGAGGCGGGCGCCGCCGCGGCGCTTTCGGGCGCGCAGTTGAATCCGCTTCCCGGGGTGCGCGGCGCGCTCGAGCCCGCGCAGGTGCTCGCCGCCGTCCGGGGGCCCAACTACCATAACCCGCCCTCCGCGCTCCTCTGTCTCGAGAACACGCACAACGGGGCGGGTGGCGCAGTGATCCCGCTCGATCGCCTGACGGCCACCGCGCGCGCGGCCGGCGAGCGCGGCCTGCGCGTCCACCTCGATGGCGCCCGGCTGTGGAACGCCGCGGCCGCCACCGGGGTGCCGCTCGCGCATTGGGCGGAGCCATTCGATACCGTGATGATGTGCTTCTCGAAGGGGCTGGGCGCGCCGGTCGGGTCGATCCTGGCAGGCGAGCGCGAGGTCATCGCGCGCGCTCGGCGCCTGCGCAAGATGTTCGGCGGGGGCATCCGTCAGGGCGGCGTGCTGGCCGCGGCCTGCCTCCACGCGCTCGATCACCACGTCGAGCGGCTGGTCGACGACCACCGCCGCGCGCGGCGGCTCGCCGAGCTGGCGCAGGGCGCCCCGGGGATCGATGCCGACCCCTCGCGCGTCGACACCAACATCGTGATGATCGACCTCACCGACCCGGCGGCCACGGCCACCTCTGCGGCAAAGCAGCTCGAAGAGCGCGGGCTCCGGCTCGTGCCCTTCGGGCCCCGGACCCTGCGCGCCGTCACCCACCTCGACGTTGACGACGCCGCCATCGAGCGCGCGGGGGCGCTCCTGCGGGGGCTCTTCGCCCCTGCCGGGCAGGCGGCCTGAAGACGGGCATGCGGCCCGTCCTGGGACGAGCTAAATGACGATCAGGCAGAGAGTTGAACCCACGTTGAGTCACCCGGTATGCGCCTTGAGAGGCTGCGGCCTGTGTGATAGCTTGGCCGGGCCATGGATCTGACCGCTTCGGACCCCACCGGCGCGTGGGAACGCTGGCGCGAGCGGACCCCGGAGCTGCGCCAGAAGCTCATCGAACGGCTGCGGCAAGAAATCGCCGAGCGCGGGCAGACCCGCGTGGTCCTCGGGCTTTCGGGCGGGCTCGACTCGACGGTGGCGGCCTACCTGCTGGTCGAGGCCCTGGGTTCAGCGAACGTGTTCGGGGTCATGCTGCCGTATCGCACGTCGGATCCGCTCAGCCTCTCCTCGGCGCAGGGGATCGTCAGCGGCCTCGGGATCACCTCGCGCCGCGTCAACATCAGCCCGATGGTCGATGCCTACTTCGCCAATTTCCCGGACGCGAGCCGGGAGCGGCGGGCCACCCGGCTGGCATGGGAACGGCTCGCCATCCTGCACGACTTCGGTGCGCACTACGGCGGCCAGGTGCTGCAGATCGTCAACCGCAGCGACCTCGCCCTCGACTTCGGGCCCGAACCGCGACTGCCGAGCGTCGCCTACCGGCCGTTTGACGGGCTGTACAAGTCGCAATTGCGCCTGCTCGGCCGAGAACTCGCGATCCCGGCGCAGGTGCTGGAACGAAGGCCGTCGCTCGACGCCTACCCGGGGCAGTCGGACGAGTCGGAATTGGGCGCGGCGTACGACTTGATCGACGCGGCGCTGACCTGGCTGCTGGACCACAGGGGCACCGCCGCCGGGGCGGTGGCGCGCGGGCTACCGGCCGACCTGCTCGAGCGCATCGGGCAGAGGCTCGAACGCCGGGGCGGACCGGCCGGCGCAGTCGGGATGGATTGACCAGCCGCGAAGCTCCACTCGCGGCGGGGACACTTCACCTGGTCGCGACCCCGATCGGAAACCTCGGGGACGTGACGGCGCGCGCGCTCGAGGTGCTCGCGGCCGTGGACTGGATCGCTGCCGAGGACACGCGCCACACCAGGCGCCTGCTCACGCACTTCGGCATCGCGACGCCGCTGTTCTCCGCCCACGCGCACAACGAGCGCGCGCGGGCCGCGGACATCGTCAAGAAGCTCGCGGCCGGAACGCGCGGCGCGCTGGTCGTGGACGCGGGGAGCCCGGGGGTGTCGGATCCGGGGAC
>JBKJOC010000494.1:0-5179 GCA_046595725.1 Candidatus Eiseniibacteriota bacterium | reverse complement strand
CAGGTCCATTCCGTCCGACTGGCCGCCGCTTTCGGGGCCAGAGGCTCGAGCGCCATCCCGCACTTGGGACAACTGCCCGGTCCGTTCTTCCGCACCTCCGGATGCATGGGGCAGGTGTGAACGTCGGAAGACGCGACCGGTCCGGGCGCGGAGTCCGTCTTCGAGGCGAGCGGCATGGCGGCCTTCTGCAGATAGCGTTCCGGATCCGCCTCGAACTTCTTCAGGCAGCCAACGCCGCAGAAGTGATACTGAACCTCGCGATGCTTTGTCGTGCCGGCGGCCCGCGAAGGCGCAATCCGCATGTTGCAGACCGGATCGGTGACCAGGGTTTCGTTGTCGGATGTGGAGGGCACGTCCATGGATCAAGCCCTGTCCGGGCTCGGGTCCGGGACGACCGGGATCGCGGGTGCCTTTAAATAGCGATCGGGTTCCGCCTCGAACTTCTCAAGGCAGCTGGGGCTACAGAAGTAGTACTGCACACCGCCATGGGTCGTCGTTCCGGCGGCACGCGAGGATCCGATCCGCATCTTGCAAACGGGGTCGGTGACCTCGGTGGGGTTGTCGGATGTGGAGCGCTCGTTCATGGATTCATCCTCGGTGACTGGTGCACGACTGCTGCCCCGGCGCGAAGTGCCTGATCTCAGGTAGATGCGGGTCCGCGAATGTCCTGTTCTCTGGCCAACGCCCCGTTGGCTCGCCCGTTTGGATCGCCGGACCAAGGACGCGGATGTACGCATCCGCTGCCGGATCCTGTTCAAGGTGATCCGAGGAGAAAGCCGCTCTTCGGCGGCTCACGCCCTGGGTTGCGCACCCTCGACCGCGTGGCGGATTGTAGCGCGCTTTCGGGCCCACGGGGAAGTCGTCGTGTTCGATGGGCGCACGGAGAACGGAACGCGCAGGATCGATGCCGACGTCGAGGCCGGGATGCTCTCGATCCTTCAGAACACGCCGCAGGAGTAAGATTTTCCGCGTCCCACCTGGACCCTGGAGCTGCTCGCCCGGGTGATCGCGCAGGTGCTCGAGGTCGTGCTCTCGATCGCCCATCTATGGAAGGTCCTGCACCGGCTCAAGGTCCGCTGGGCGGCTGTGGCTCGATCTGCATGCGGTGACACGCAACCACCGCTGCTCGACGATGGCCGATCTGATGGATGCAGTTCATGGTTATCTCGCAGGTCGGTTCGAACTCGTGGAGGCACATGCCCGTGCAGCCTGAATCCCGCTTTGCCGAATCAGGCAAAGGCACTTAGGATGTCGATTCTCAGCTTTGTTCGGCGCCGATGAGGAGGAACAACCCTTGAGCCGTATGCCCGTCGTCGCCACAACCTGGCTGGTCGGAGCCGTGGCCGGAGCCGCAATGGGGGTGGGCGGCTTCACCCTGTTCTACGCCAAGGGCGCCTCCTACCTCGGCCACGACTCGAAGGCCTGCGCCAACTGCCACGTGATGAACGAGCAGTACGACGCGTGGCTCAAGTCGAGCCACCGTGCGGTCGCCGAGTGCAACGACTGCCATACGCCCCCCGGCCTCGTTCCCAAGTACGCCATCAAGGCGCTCAACGGCTTCAACCATAGCTGGGCCTTCACCACCGGCCGTTTCCACGAGCCGATCCGCATCAAGGGCTTCAATCGGGACATTGCCGAGCGCTCCTGCCGGCATTGTCACGGCGGCATCGTCGCCGCGATGGACGGCGACGCGGCGCACGGGGGAAGCAAGCCCGACCTGTCGTGTGTCCGCTGTCATGGCAAGGTCGGCCATCCGGACCTGTCGACGTCCGCGGCCACGAGCAGGAGGTAGGGGATGAAGCCGACGGAGGAGCGCAGTCGCCCGCGCCGATTCGCCATCGGGCGCGGCATGATCGCGGCCCTGCTGGTCGCCGCCGTGGTCGGGGCTGGAGTGAGCGCGCTGCTGGTCAACATCGTCGAGCGCAAGCAGGAAGGCCGGAACCCGTTCTATCGGGTGGTCGAGCTCACCGACGAGACCGAGGACCCGGCGGTGTGGGGGAAGAACTTCCCTCAGCAGTACGACGGCTACCGCCGCACCGTCGACCAGGTCCGCACGCGCTTCGGCGGCAGCGAGGCGGTGCCGCGCACGCCCACCGACGTGGATCCGCGTTCGGTGGTCGCCCAGTCGCGCCTCGAGGAGGACTCGCGCCTGCGGACGATGTGGGCCGGTTACGCATTCGCCAAGGACTTCCGCGAGGAGCGCGGCCACGCCTACATGCTCGAGGATCAGCTCTACACCGAGCGCCAGCGGGTGGCGCAGCAGCCCGGCACCTGCCTGCACTGCCATGCCTCGGTCTACGTGCCGTACCGCAAGGCCGGTGGCGGCGACCTGGTCAAGGGCTTCGAGAAGCTGAACCCCATGCCCTACGCCGAGGCGCGGAAGCTCGTCCAGCATCCGGTCGCCTGCATCGACTGCCACGATCCGGCGACGATGCAGCTGCGAGTCACCCGGCCGGCGTTCATGGAGGGAATGCGCGCGATGAAGGCGCGCGAAGGCGTGGCCGACTACGACGTCAACGCGATGGCCACGCGGCAGGAGATGCGCTCATTCGTCTGCGGCCAGTGTCACGTCGAGTACCACTTCAAGGGACCGGAGAAGCGCCTGACGTACCCATGGCCCTTCGGCCTGCGGGTCGAGCAGATCTACGCCTACTACGACTCGATCGGCTTCAAGGATTGGACGCACGCCGAGACGGGCGCCCCGGTGCTCAAGGCCCAGCATCCCGAGTTCGAGATGTGGAACCAGGGAATCCACGCCCGCTCGGGCGTCGCCTGCGCCGACTGCCACATGCCCTACAAGCGGAGCGGCGCGCAGAAGATCAGCGATCACCACATCCAGAGCCCGCTCCTCAACATCAACCGCGCCTGCCAGACGTGTCACAAGTGGCCGGAGGAGGAACTGCGAGCCCGCGTCGAAACCTCGCAGGAGCGGGTGCACGCCATGCGCGACGAGGCGATGGATGCCCTGGTCGCGCTCATCGCCGACCTGAAGCGCGCGCGCGCCACGGGGGACACGGCGGCTGCCTTCCGCGAGGCACAGCGCTTCCAGCGGCAGGCCCAGTTCTATCTCGACTTCGTGGAGGCGGAAAACTCGACGGGCTTCCATGCCCCGCAGGAGGCCCTGCGCATCCTCGGGCAGTCGACGAACCTGTCGCGCCAGGGCCAACTTGCGCTGCGTCCGCTGACCGCGGGCGGAAACTTACTCAGCCGCGCAGCTGTCGCGCCCGCACCGCGAACGCCGCGCCCAGCGCGATGGCGGTTACCGCCATCCACGGGTCGGGCCGCGCCGTCGCCTCGCTCACCCCCATGAAGTCGAGGCCGGCAGCCTGAATCCCGCTTTGCCGAATCAGGCAAAGGCACTTAGTGGCCCGCGCCATGGCCCGGCTCGGGCTCGGGCCGCGCGGGCGGGCCGTTCAGGGCCGCGATCACCGGGGGTAGGACGAACGCAGCCATGATGACCCGGCCCGCGTGCTGGAACTGGAGGAACGATTTGTACCTCCCCGGCTCCGGAAAGTGAACTGCGAAGGCGATCGCGCCCTCCTCTTTTCTCGTGCCCACCTCGAGCGCGTGGGCGTGCAGGAATTCAAGATCGCGCTCCTTGAGCACGATCGCATGACCCAGGGCGCCCAGGTAGGGCTCAAGATTCGTGATGGCCTTGCCCTCTTTGCTCACGCTGAAGACCAGCCGGACCTCCTCGCCCGCACGAAGCGAATCCGGGGTTGTCAGCCGGACCTCGTATCCATCGGACTTCATGAGGGTGTCTGGTGCGCCCAGGGGATCGGAAGGTGAACGATTCGGCCGCCCCACCTTGAAATCGGCCGAGGAGATCACCGGGAGTCTCATTCCGGCCTCCGGCGTGAAGTCGGCAAAAACGCGGTACTCACCATCGACCGGCACGATCAGGCCGGTCAGGGTAAAGCGGCCGGACGCCGGATCGAACTCCGGATGGACGTGCTGGAAGTTCGTGAGGTCGTTTCGGACAACGATCAGGTGCATCCGTTTCTCGTGCACGGTGGCAAAGTCGCGCAGGACATTGCCCTCGTCCGTGAGGAGATCGAAGGAGAAGTCGAACGGGCGATTCGCCTGCACGTGATCGAGGTTGGTGTACGAGCGAAGGCAGTAGCTGCGATGACTCTGGATCGAGCGGGTGCGGGTCAGCCTGCCGTCGGGACCGCAGTAGACCCGGGGTGAACGGGGCCGGCTCGCCGGCCCCAACAGGACCGCGGCCGCGGCCGCAACGACCGCCACGAAAATCGCGATCACCGCCACCGGCTTCATGGCTGTGTCATCTCTGCGCACCCGCGGCCTTGCCGTGCGATGAACTGTAGGAAGATTCGACATCCTCGAACGGGCCGCCGATCACGGCGACGACGCTCTGGACCAGCAGGCCCCGATTCTCCGCTCGCGTATATGCGGTGCCCTTCACGCGAACCCGCTTGCCGACGTGCGCGTACATGCCCTCGTTCGGATTCTTGCCGTGCCCCTGGGCAATGATCGAGTAGATTATTCCGGACTGCTGGTCGAGGAATGCCAGGTCCTGACCCCCACGTGCACACAGTCGGGCGCAGTCCGCGTGCTCCTTGCCCTCGCCGTTGTGCGTGTACCAGCATTGGGTGTCGACCAGTTCCCCCTCGAGCGTGACGGGTCGAACCTGGGCAGCCGGGACGGAACTCTTGCGCACGGCGTTTCCATGGGCCAGGGCGGTCCCCGCTGCAAGCAGGGTGAGCAGTGCCCCGAGCGCGACACCACCGAGTCGATTCGATTTCATCTGGGATCCTCCTGAAGTTCGGTCACTGTATGCGTCGCCCGGCGAGTTCGAGTCCTGGCAATCAAAGGTGGCCCGGCTGGGAGCAGCCTGCCCATTCTGGCATGTTCTCGCGCCGCCCGCGGGCTCAAGTGGCGATCTGGCGGACTCTTGACACCCAGGCCTGGCGTCTCGCCCCCCGCGGAGGCCAATTCCATGAATTGACCGCCCCGAACCTGGCACTCCTCCCGTAAGCTCGCGAAGTGAGTGTCCCCCGGTCGTTTCCATCTTCGAGTGAACTACCCCCCCCTGATTGCGCTGTCGCACGTTCGAACGAGATCGTTGTGGCCTCGGGATGACCCATTCGACAGGCCTTCGACTTGCGCTTCTGCTCTGCGTTGCGTCGATGACCTGGCCGATCCGCGCGGCTGCTCA
>JBKJOC010000471.1:0-8093 GCA_046595725.1 Candidatus Eiseniibacteriota bacterium | reverse complement strand
GCTCGCGCGGGTCCGTAGATGGCGTCGCCCTCGAAGCCGAGGATGACCTTCAAGTGGCGCACGATGTCGTTGACCGACACGCCCTTCCCCCACCCGAGGTTCACGGTTTCGCCCGAGCCCTTGGTCAGGGCCAGTTCGTTCGCGCTCACCACGTCGTCGACGTAGACGTAGTCGCGCACCTGCTCGCCGTCGCCGAAGATCGTGGGCGCCTTCCCGTCGCACATGAGCCCGATGAAGATCGCGTTCACGCCGGCCTCGCCGTGGGGGTTCTGGCGCGGCCCGTAGACGTTGGGGTAGCGCAGGACGGTGGCGTCGAGCTGGTGGAGGAGGCGGAAGCAGTAGACGTAGTGCTCGAGCGCAAACTTCGAGACCCCGTAGGGCGATTCCGGGTGGGCGGGATGCTCCTCGGTCGCGGGCAGCTGGCGACCCTCACCGTAGAGCGCGCCGCCGGTCGAGGCGTAGATCAGCTTGCGCACGCCATTGCGGACGCAGGCTTCGAGCACACCGATGCCGCCCAGGATGTTGGTCGTGGCGTCGAGCACGGGCTGCTCGACCGAGTGCCGCACGTCGATCTGTGCGGCGTGATGGTCGACGACTTCCGGGCGGAAGTCCTCGAGCGCGGCATCGACCGCGGAGCGGTCGTTCAGGTCGACCTGGTAGAAGCGGACGCGGGGGTCCAGATTCTCGGCGCGGCCGGTGCTCAGGTTGTCGAGGGCGGCGACTTCATGCCCGAGGGCGAGAAATCGGTCGAGGACGTTCGAGCCGATGAAGCCCGCTCCGCCGGTCACCAGGATGCGCATGCGCGATTCTCCCGAGCCACGTGGATGGGCGCATCACGAGCGACGCGCCGACCCGGGAAATCTCACACAGGCTCTAGCAGGCTGTCAAAAGGGCTTCTTGGTGAAGACTGCGGCGGCGGCGAGCGCGACGCTCACAGTCAGCAGGCCGAACGCCCAGGTCAACGCTCCGAGGTGCGCGAGCGGCGAATTCCGGCTCTTGGCCGTCTTGCGTCCCCGGCCCTTGCCCCTGGGCCCCTTGAGGGCCCTCCCGGTTTTCGTGCGATGGATCATGGCGAGTCCTTTCGCTCAGGCCGCGTGGGCGGCGTCATCAGTCACTGGGAGAAGCGGAATCGTGAACACGAACGTGCTGCCCTGCCCGGGCTCGCTCTCGGCCCAGATCTTTCCGCCGTGCGCCTCGACCAGGCCGCGCGAGATCGCGAGGCCAAGGCCAGTGCCGCCGGTCTTGCGCGTGGACTTCGAGTCGAGTTGCGAGAACTTCTTGAACAGCTTGGGCATGTCCTCGCGGCGGATGCCCTCGCCCTGGTCCCTGACACGCACCGTCGCCGTGGCCCCGTCGTGCGTGATCGAGACCTCGACCGGCGCTCCTGCGGGCGAGAACTTGATTGCATTGGAGATCAGGTTCGTCAGCACCTGCGCGATGCGCTGCTCGTCGATCTCCGCGTGCGGCATGTTTTCGGGGATCGAGATTCTCAAGTTCAGCTCGCGCTCCTCGAACAGCCGGCGCAGGTTTTCCGCCGCCTGGCGGATCACCTCGCCCAGCTCGTTCGGGGAGCGGGTCATCGGCAGGCTCGAGTTCTCGAGCTTCGAGAAGTCGAGGATGTCGTTGATCAGGTGCAACAGCCGGTTCGAGTTGGTCGAGGCCGCCGACACGAACTTCGCCTGCTGGGGCTCGAGCTTCCAGAAGCGGACGTCCGACAGCAGCTCGAGGTTTCCGATCACCACCGCGAGCGGGGTCCGCAGTTCGTGCGAGACCACGGCCACGAAGTCGGACTTCAAACGCTCGAGTTCGAGCGTCTTCTCGAACAGCATCGAGTTCGAGAGCGCGATCGCGGTCGAGGAGGCGAAGAGTGAGAGGATATCCTCGTCGTCCTGGGTAAAGCCGCCCCCCTTGCCGAGTGCGACGAGGACGCCCAGGACGCGATTGTCCGCCAGGAGCGGCACGATCAGCACGCCTTCAGGCTGGTTCGCCGTCAGGTAGGACAGGTCGAGTTGCTCGTTAAAGCCCTTCCCCGCCCGGCGCACGGGGGTCTGCTGGCGCGCAACCGAGCCCAGGAGTCCGTCTTCCTCGCGGAACGAGAGCTCGGGCATCGGACCCTCGATTCCCGAGACCGCGCGCAGGAGGAAGGCATTGCCCTCCTCCGCGCCGACGAAGAGCGCCGTCGCGGCGCCGCCGGTGATCTGGCGCGCCTGCTCCGCCGCCAGCTTCGCGCGGAACTCGAACCCGAGGTCCTGGGCGATTTCCTTCGACAGCTCGAACAGGGTGCGCATGCGCCAGGTGGCGACGTGGATCCGCTCCCTGAGCTCGGACTCGTGCCGGCTCAGGATCTCGTTCGCGATCGTCAGCTCCTTCATCAGGTTCCGGTTGGTCTCGGTCAGGCGGCGGGAAGCGAGCGCGCGCCCGAGCAGCTGTCCCAGCTCCTCGAGGTCGCAGGGCTTGGTGATGTAGTCGTACGCGCCCTGGCGCAAAGCGTCGATCGCGCTCTGGATCGAAACCTGGCCGGTCACCAGGATGACGGGCAGTTCGGGCTCCATCGTCTTCAGGCGGCGCATGAGGTCGATTCCCGACATCGACGAATCGAGGTTGAGGTCGGTCAGCACCACGTCGGGCCGGAAGGTGGCGAACGCTGCGATCGCGGCCTGGCCCGAGGGGCAGGTCTCGACCTCGTGGCCGCAGATCAGGACGAGGAAGTCGCGGAAGACGTCCGCCACCGCCGGCTCGTCGTCGACGACGAGGATGCGGCCGGGCAGCGTGGGCTCGGTGGAGTCCGGCGGCGTCATGAGTCCTGGTGCAGGGAACGCTGCCCAAGGGGTGGAGCGGAGGCCCGACCCCGGCTGCGCGTCTCGTCGAGCGCGAGCTCGGCGCGCTGGAGCAGGGCGACTGGATCCATGGCGTCGTGCGGACAGTTCGCGACCGCGACCGCCACCGTGAGCCGGCGCCGGCGCGGGAAGCTGTGCGCGTCGATCGCGTCCTTCATGCGCTCGGCGGCCTGCTGCGCCTGTTCGCGCGACTGGTGCGGCAGGATGAGGGCGAATTCGTCGCCCGGTGCGAGCCGCGCCACGAAGTCGCTCTTGCGCACCGTTGCCTTGAGCAGCGTGGCGAGCGAGACCAGGCAGCTGTCGGCATAGGGACGGCCATACGCCTGGTTGAGCGCGTGGAAGCGCTCGGGGTCGATCAGGACGAGCGAGATCGGGTGACCGTAGCGCCGCGCCTTCTCAAGTTCCTCGGCGAGACGCAGCTCGAACTGCCCGCGATTGGCGAGCCCGGTGACCTCGTCGGTGACGGACTGGCGGCGGCTCTCGTCGAAGGCAAGCTGGCGCGACAGGGTGGAGGACAGGATCGCGCCGGCGGACGACAGGAGGTCGCGGTCAGCCTCGGTGAATGCGCCCGGGCGCTGGTGCCCGACATTGAGCACCCCCACGAGGTCGCGCGCGACGATCAGGGGCACCGACAGGAACGAGCCCGGCCGCGTGCCGGGAGTCTCGCTCTCCTCGTCGCCCCGCAGCTCCGACAGCAGCACTGGCCGGCGCGAGCGTGCGACCCAGGAGGACAGGCCCTGCCCGAGGTCGAACTGGACGTCGGGAATGAGGTCGACATGCGCTCCCGCCGTCGCCTTCGGCACCAGCGTCTCGCTGGTGCGGTCGTACATGAAGAAGGTCGCGTTCTCGAACTTGACCGCGCGCTGCAGCAGCTCGAGCGCCTTGGCCAGGGCCGCTTCCGTGTGCACGGTGTCGCGAGCGAGCTGGGCGAGCTCGGCCAGCGCCAAAAGGCGCGCCGATTCGACGGGCTCGGGCCTGCGCTCGATTGCCGCCATGGACCAGGCCAGGAGCCTGGTCTCGAACGCGGACGCAGCGTCGGCTCTGGCCGTCGACGCGAACGCGGCCTCGCACAGCGCGCGATTGCGCTCGAGCTCGGCGGACGTCCAGCCGAGAGCGGCCGCCAGCAGTTCGAGGTGGCGGCGCGCAGTGGCCCGGGCATCGGCCCGGCCCGCGATGCGCTTCTTCTTCGTGCCCGGACGAGCGGGCGCGTTCGTGGTGGTTGCGGCGATCCGGCTCATGAGCCCTGTCCCCTTCCCTGGGTCCGTCCCTCGATCACGAGGGATTGCTTGAGCTCCGAGAGGCGAAGCGTCGCGTGCTTGATCCGGTTCGACTCGCGCGCGATGACTTCGAGCCGCTCCTTGACGCCCGGCAACGCGGCCGCGGGACCGAGCCCGAGCAACTGGGCGTTCCCGACCACGCCGACCAGCGCGTTGTTGATGTCGTGATTGATCGACAGCGTCGTCATGAGCCGGCGCTTGAGCGCATCCGACTCCCCGGCCAGGCGCACTCCCGCCTCCTCGATACGATCCGCCCAGCGCGCGGAGTCGGCATCGCCCGCGCGTGTCCTGAGCTCGGCCGCGAGTTCGGTCAACTCGCGGTCGCAGATCGTGCGCGGCAATTCGTCGCCCACAGGCGACGGCATCGGATCGGGAAGGGAGCTCATGGTCTCCTCATGCAGCCAGGGCGCGGCGCACCCGGCCCTTGAGCCGGATCACAGCGCGCGAGTGGACCTGTGAGACGCGCGACTCGGAGATGCCCAACGTCAGGCCGATCTCGCGCAGCGTCATGTGTTCGTAGTAGTAGAGGGCGACCACCACGCGCTCCTGCTCGGGCAACTGGTTCAGCGTCTCGAGCAGCAACTGGCGCGTCTCCTCCTCCTCGATGCGCGCCAGGACGTCCGGCACCGACGGATCCTCGATCAGGTCGGCGAGGCCGATCGAGTCGCCATCCTCGGGCGTGCGCACCTCGTCGAGCGAGAGCAGGATCGCGCCTCGCACCTGGTCCATCAGGCGGTGGTAGTCCGCGAGCGGCATCTTCGCTTCCTTCGCGATCTCCTCCTCGCTTGCCTGGCGGCCGAGCTTCTGGTCAAGCCGGCGCACCGAGGCCTCGACCTCACGCGCCTTGCGACGGATCGAGCGCGAGGCCCAGTCGAGCGCGCGCAGCTGATCGAGCACGGCGCCCTTGATGCGCCACACCGCGTAGGTCTCGAACTTGGTGCCCTTGCCCGAGTCGTACTTCTCGTAGGCGTCGAGCAGGCCGAGCATGCCCGCCGACATCAGGTCCTCGTGATCGACGTTTTTCGGCAGTCCGACCGCCAGGCGCTCGACCACGTACTTGATCAGGGGCGTGTAGCGCGCGAGCAGCTGCTCCCTGGGGACGCGCTCGACGACCGCCGTGGGCACGATCGCGCCCGGCACCGGCGCCTTGGTGCGCGCGGGAACGAGCGCGAGCGGCGCGGGTTTGCGAATCGACAGCCGGCCCGCCGGAACCGGGGCGGCACGAAGAACCGCGGACTTCGGCACCGGGGCCTTCGCCTTCTGGACGACCAGCTTGACCGGCGTGCGCGCGGGCGCCTTCCTGACGATCGCGGGCTTGATCGCCTTCGGGGAGCGCACGAGCGTGAGGCTGGGCGCGGCGCGGCGGGCGCTCTTCTTGGGCGTCGGACGGCGGGTCGGCATCGCGAGTCTCCTAGGCGGACATGCGCCCGGCTTCGTTCGGACAGGCGCGGGACGTGGGGTCGAGCGGACGGGCCCAGAGACGACGGGCCAGGGAACGGAACGCCAGTGCGGACGGGCTCTTCGGAAACGCGGTGACGACGGGTTCACGACGGCGCACGGCCTGCCCGACCAAGGCGTCGTCGGGAATGGCGCCCAGGCTGTTGATGTTGAGCGAGAGAAAGCGGCGCGTCAGCGATGCCAGGTCATGCGCGACCTCCTCGGCCTCCTCGACCGATGTCGCGCGATTGACCAGCACGCACGGCGTGATGTCGAGTCCCTGGCCGGCGAGGACCTTGACCAGTCCGTAGGCGTCGGAATACGAAGTCGGCTCGGGCGTGGTGACGACCACGAGCTCGGTGGCGGCGCGCGCAAACTGCGAGGTCAGGCGCGACGTTCCCGACGCCGTGTCCACCAGGACCAGGTCAACGTCCATCGCCAGGCGCGACAACTCGCGATAGAGACCCTCGCGCCGAAAGTCGTCGAGATCCGCCAGGTCACGGTCGCCGGAAGCGGCCGGGATCAGGCGCACGTTCGAAGGCAGGTCGACCACGATCTGCTCGAGCGTCTTTTCGCCGCGCAGGACATGTCCCAGGTCCCAGCGCGACGACACGCCGAGCAGGAGGTCGAGATTGGCCTGCGCCAGGTCGCCGTCGAACAGGAGGACGCGCGCGCCAAGTTCGCCGAGCGCGATCGCCAGGTTCGCCGCGACCGTGCTCTTGCCGACCCCACCCTTGCCGCTGGCGATCGCGAGCGTCCGCACGCCGGGCCGACCCAGCCGCGCGAAGTGTTCGCGCGACTCGGCGCCGGAAGCGCCCCGGGAGGCGACGGTGCGGCCTTTCGGGGTTGCGGGTGGAACGAGCCGGAGCTCGGGCATGCGGGCGATCTCCTGGATGCGAGCGGCCCGACACGAGCCGTCGCCCCGGCAAATCGCAAGGCTCGTGCCACGGGGCGGATTTGGGAGAGGATCGCTGAGTGGACTCTGAAGTCTATGTCCAGCAGTGTGTTGCGAATGGAAGTTCGCGTGGCGCGTTGATTGGCGGGGAACCCTTGTCGGCGCATGTGCCTGCAAACTGAACGTGGAATTGCGCGGGTGCCGGCGACCCGGCCAGAAAATGTCCGGCCTTGATACAACCGCGCGCCCGACTAGTGCATCGTGTGGCGGCTGACGGTCTGGCCCATCACGGGGCGAAGCTCGAGCACCGCCTGCACGAACTCCCAGTACCGCTTCTCCTGCGCCTTTTCCTGCGCCAACCGCCCGAGGCCGGCAGATTCCAGCCGGCTGCGCTCGGCCTCGACGCGCTCGACCATCCGCTTCACCTGGCCGAGCCGACGGGCGAGGTCGGGCTTCGTGAACGTCGGGACCTTTGCGTGCGACTTGGACATGGCTTCCCCCTCAAGCGATCGGTCAGGAGCGACCCGAGTGGACAGGATTACGCAGCGTGCCTGGCGGGGCCCGTGCGGGACGAGCGATCCTCGACCCGGCCCAGCAGTGCGATCCGGGCGCGCTCGGCGGTGTGCTTCACATCGGCGCATTCGAGTCCGAGTGCCAGGGCGGTCTCCTCGACCGTGAGGTGCTCGACGTGCAGCAGCGCCAGCACGAGCCGCGTCGTCGCATCGAGACCCTCGAGCGCAAGCGCAAGCGTGCCGCGCACCATGTCGTTGTTCTCGCCCTTGCGCATCAGGCGACCTTGGCCTTGAGCGCCGACTCGACGCTCTTGCGCAGGCGATCGATCAGGAAGGGCTTGGGAAAGCAGGCGTGCACGCCGTCCGCCTCGAGGCGGCGCAGCGTGGCATCATTGCCGTAGGCCGTGACGACGATGAGCGCGGCCGCATGCTTGCGCGCCTTCAAGCGGCGCACGAGTTCGAGGCCGTCCATGCGCGGCAGGCGCAGGTCGGTGATCACAAGGTCCGCGGGCTGCTTGCGCAGCGCGGCCAGCGCGCGCTCCGCCGAATCGACCGCGGTGATCTCGTAGCCCTCGTCCGAGAGGCTCTGCTCGAGCGCCCAGGCGGTGGCGGCATCATCTTCGACGATCAGGATTCTCGGCATGGGCTCCCCGTCCACAGGTGGTGACTGCGGAGGGTTTGAGCACCTTCCATGCCAGCACGGGAGACCGCCCGGCGCGGGGGGCTCCCCGTCCCCGGGTCAGGGAGCAGGAAAATCCATGCGGGGACGATGGATCGCGGGTTTGGTGCGCTGCGGCGCGGCCCGCGCCCGGAACCATGCCTGTGCACATTGCACGACCAATCCGGGCCGTCCGCCTTTGCCCTTGAGCGCCGCGCCGGGCAGCGGCGACTAGAGGATCGCCGGCGTGGACAGAAACGAATCGGCCGAAGTTACTCGGCGGCGTCCTCCGTGTCGTCCACCAGCGCATGCTCCTTGAGCTTGGTGCGCAACGTCTGACGCGAGATCCCGAGCAACTGAGCGGCGCGCGTCTTGTTGCCCTTCTCGCATCCGAGCGCGTGCTGGATCGCGCGCATCTCGACCTGCGCCAGCGGCAGGATCACCCCGGGGGTGAACCACACCTCCGCGCCCGCCGCC
>JBKJOC010000403.1:0-5468 GCA_046595725.1 Candidatus Eiseniibacteriota bacterium | reverse complement strand
AGAAGAGGCTCTTTCCATCGCTCGTCCTGCTGCCCGAGCGCTGGGGCGATTACTACCGGAAGCTCCTTCGGACGAGGGCAATCCCCAACGGAAGAAGCCACGCGCTCAAGTACGCGTTCTGAAAAGACGGAGACTGGGAACGGCGAGGGAAGACCCGGCGAGTTCGGACGCAATCTTCCGGGCATAAGGGAAAATTTCCCCGCCGGCCCGAGTCAGTAGCGCGGCAACGCCGGGTCGACGCGGCGGGTCCAGGCGTCGATCCCGCCGGCCAGGCTCTGCGCCTGCGGGAAGCCGTGCGCGCGCAGCCACAGCGCGGCATGTCGCGAGCGCACGCCGTGATGGCAGTAGGCGACAAGCGGCGCGCCGGTCGGCAGCTCGCCGACGCGCGCCTCGAGCTCGGCCAGCGGCACGAGGCGGCTGGGCGTGAGCCGCACGAAGGCGTGCTCGTCCGGCTGGCGCACGTCGAGCAGGAGCGGCGCGCCGGGCCCGGCCAAGAGGGCGGAGAGTTCCTCGGGCCCGATCTCGAGCGGCGTTTCGTCCGTGCGCGGGTTCTCCATCAGGGCAGGATCGTGAGGCTCACGCCCACAGTGGTGACCTCCGGGAAGGGGTGGGAATCGACCGGCAGGCTACCCTGCCGCGCCTCGCTTGACCACTGCACAGATGTGCAGTAAGTTGGCGCCGTCCCTCACCCCCGGGCGCGAACCCTTGGAGATCGGCATGCGCGTCGAGAAATTGGACGAACCGGTCCGCGTGCGCGCGGACTTCACCGGGGGGCAGGCCACCCCGGTCATCTTTCGCAGGGGAACCCAGAGCCATCGCATCGCACGCGTCAACGCGCGCTGGGAGGACCGCGTCGGCCGCCAGCCGCTCTATTACTTCGCGTGCTCGGTCGATTCGGGAGACGTGTACGAGCTGTGCCTGAACGCGCACGAACTGACCTGGCGCCTGACCTCGGTGATGCTCGATGGGTGACGTGCTCCATCTCGACATCGACGCCTTCTTCGCGTCGGTCGAGCAGGCGCGCGACCCGCGGCTCAAGGGCCGCCCCGTGATCGTCGGCAACGGCGTGATCGCCTCGTGTTCCTACGAGGCGCGGCGCTTCGGGCTCAAGGCGGGCATGTCGCTGGTCGAGGCGCGGCAACGCTGTCCAAAGGCGGTGATCCTCGACGGCAACCAGCCCACGTACAAGGCGTTCGCCGACCGCGTGTGGGAGCGGCTCGCCGCGCTCACGCCCGACCTCGACGTCGCGCTCGACGAGGCGTTCGGCGACCTGGCCGGCACCGAGCGCCTGCACGGCGACCTGGTCGGGCGCGCGCGCGCGCTGCAGCAGGAGATCGCCGAGGCGACCGGTGGCGTGACGGTCACGATCGGCATCGCGCCCAACCGCATGCTCGCCAAGCTGGTGGGCAAGACCGTCAAGCCGTGCGGGGTGGCGCGCCTTTCCGCCGAGGATGCCGACGCGTTCCTGGTCGATCGTCCCGCGCGCGACGTCCCGGGCGTCGGACACGTGCACGGCGAGCGCCTCAAGGCGCTCAACGTGCACACCGTGCGCGACCTGAGGCGCCTACCGGTTGCGGCGCTGAGCGCGCTCTTCGGCGCGATCGGTCCGCTGCTCCACGAGCGCGCGCACGGGCGCGACACGCGCGTCGTGTCGGCGCGCGAGATCCCGGCCTCGATCTCGCGCGAGACCGCGTTCCACAAGGCGACCGCCGATCCGGTCGAGCTCGATGCCATGCTCCACTACCTGACCGAGCGCGCCTGCCGCGCCGCGCGCGCGCTCGGGCTCAAGCCCCGCACGATCGGCGTGCGCCTGCGCTACGCCGACGGCGCGGCGGCCGAGGCGCAGAAGACGCCGCCCCTGCCGAGCGCGCTCGATCCCGAGGTGCATGCCGTCACGGGCTTATTGCTGGCGCGGCTGTTCACGCGCCGGGTCCGGCTGACGCATGTGGGGATCGTGCTGTCGCGCTTCGTGCTGCTCGACGGCGCGCAGCTCGACCTCCTGGCCGAAGGGCAGGATCGCGCGCATCGCCTGGTCGAGGGCGTCGACGCGGTGCGCGATCGCTACGGGCACGCGGCGCTGGTGTCGGGGCGCTCGCTGCCGCTGCTCGGCGTGCTGGCGCAGGACCGGCACGGCTTCATCCTGCGCACGCCCTCGCTGACGAAATGAGCGCCGCCTCGGCCGCGCTCGCCGCCAGCGCGGGAGCGGCGCCGCTGCGCGTGCGCTCGACGGGGTCGCTGCTGCGCGGCACGGTGGCGCCGGACGCGCTGGCGGCGCGCGCCGGCGAGCTGGGCTACCGCGCGCTCGGCCTCGCCGACCGCGACGGCCTCTACGCCGGCGTCCACTTCGCGCGCGCCTGCGCGGCGGCGCGGATCCAGCCGGTGTTGGGCGCCGAGCTCTCGGCCGGGCCGGTCGGCAAGGCGCAGGCGCTGGCGCGCTCTGATCCGCCGGCGGCCGCGCTCGCCTTTGCGCGCGACCGCGCGGGCTACGCCGCGCTGTGCCGGCTCCTGACGGCGCGTCACCTCGAGGCGGCGGCATGGGACGAGGCGTGCGCGCGCGAGGCCGCGGGCGGCGGCGTCCACTTCGTCGCGCTCACGCCGGCCGCGCTCGCCGCGCTGGCCGCGCGCGGCGTGCCGCGGGAGCGCCTCGCGCTCGGCGTGGCCGCGCCCGGCGCCGACGGCGCGCCGGTGCGCGACGCGCTGGCGCAGGTCGCGCGCCACGCGCCCGGAGCCCTGGTGGTCGCGACCGGGCGGGTCACGCTGCTTGCGCGCGGCGTGCGCGACGGCGCGCGCGCGCGCGCGTTGGCGGCGCTGCGCGCGAACACGCTGGTTGCGCGCATCGGCGCGCCCGGGGACGACGGCGTGCTCGAGCCCGCGGCGCGCTGGCAGGCCGGGTGGCATGCCGCGGGCCCGGAGGCGGCGGCGGCGCTGGCGGCGAACGCGGCGCTCGTCCAGGCCTGCGCATTCACGCTCGAATTGGGCGTGCCGCGGTTCCCGCGCGCGCCCGTGCCCGAGGGCGAGACGCCGTACTCGCACCTCTACGCGCGTTGCCACGAGGGACTGACGCGTCGCTACCGGCCGGTGCCGCGCGCGGCGGTCCATCGCCTGGCGCGCGAGCTCGAGGTCATCGACCGCCTCGGGTTCACGCCCTACTTCGTGCTGGTCGCCGACATCGTGGGCTTTGCGCGCGCGCAGGGGATCCCGTCGGTGGGGCGCGGCTCGGGCGCGGCGTCGATCGTCAGCTACGTCCTCGGCATCACGAATGTCGACCCGCTGCGCTACCGGCTGGCGTTCGAGCGCTTCCTGCACGATGAGCGGCGCGACTGTCCCGACCTCGACATCGACCTGTGCTGGATCCGGCGCGAGGAGGTGATCGCGCACGTCTACCGCACCTACGGCCGGGGCCGGGTTGCCATGATCTCGACCCACTGCACGCTCGGCGCGCGCGGCGCGTTCCGCGAGGCGGCGCAGGCACACGGGATCCCGCCCGACGTGGTCGACCAGCTCGCGCGCTTCGTGCCGCACGATCCGGAGGCGCCGCTGGCAGACCTCCTGGCGCGGCCGGCCGCGCGGCTCGGGCTCGACGTCGCCGAGCCGTCGTTCGCGGGGGCGATCGCCGACGCGCCGGCGCTGGTCGGGCTGTCGGACCATCTCGGCGTCCATCCGTGCGGGCTCGTCATCGCCGACACCGCGCTGACGGATTTCACGCCGCTCGAGGAGGCGACCAAGGGCCTCGTCGTCTCGCAGATGGAGATGCGCCAGGTCGAGGCGCTCGGCTTGGTCAAGATGGACCTGCTCGGCAACCGCGCGCTGACCGAGATCGGCGACGCGGTGGCGCACGTCGCGCGCGCGACCGCGGGTCGCATCGTGCCCGAGGTCGAGCCCGTGCCCGACGGGGACAAGAAGACGGTGGCGATGCTGCGCTCGGGCGACGCCCTGGGGCTGTTCCAACTCGAGTCGCCCGGCATGAGGAACCTGCTCGTGATGATGGACGCGCAGACGCTCGACGACGCGATCGCGTCACTCTCGCTGATCCGCCCGGGGCCCGCGGGCGCGGGCATGAAGGAACTCTACGTGCGCATCCAGCGCGGGCTCGAGGCGCCGCGCGTGATCCATCCGCGCCTTCAGACGCTGCTCGGGCCGCAACGGGGCGTGCTGCTCTACGAGGAGGACGTGATGGGCGCGGTGTCCGTCCTGACCGACTCGACGCTCGGGCGCGGCGACCTGTTCCGCCGCGCCCTCGCGGGCACGCGCACGAGCGCGGAGCGCGAGCCGCTGCGGCGCTGGTTCAGCGCGCGCGCGCGGCGGGGCGGCCTGAGCGACGCCGAGGCCGAGGCGGCGTGGCGCGAGATCGCGCGCTTCGGCGCCTACGCGTTCTGCCGCGCGCACGCCGCCGGCTACGGCGTGCTGGCGTGGCAGGCCGCATACCTGCGCGCGCACTGGCCCGCGGCGTGGGCGACCGCGCTCCTCGATCACCACGCGGGCATGTACGGGCAGTGGGTGCACGTCGCGGACCTCCAGCGTCGCGGCGTCAAGTTCCTGCTGCCCTCTGTCCAGTGCTCCCAAGCGGGCGCCACGCTCGAGGGCGATCCCGTGACCGGGCCGGTGCGGATCGGGCTGGCGCGGGTGCGCGACCTGGGCGCGCGCGCGCGGGCGGCCACGCTCGCCACGCGCGCGGCCGACGGCCCGTTCGCCTCGCTGGCGGACTGGATGGGGCGCGTGCGCCCGGATCGGGCGGAGGCGCAGCGCCTGGTCGAGGCGGGCGCGTTCGACTGGACGGGCGCCACGCGCGCCTCGCTGCTGCTCGAGGTTGCGGCCACGCGCGCGCGCTATCTCAAGGCCGAGCCCGAGGGGCAGTTCCGCGTCCGGCGTGCGCCGATCGCGCTGCCCACGATGCCCGAGTTCTCCGCGCACGAGCTGCGCGCGCGCGAGTGGCAGGCGCTCGAGCTCGGCGTGCTGGCGCACCCGCTGGCCGCGCATGCGCCGGCGCTCTGGCCGGCCGACCGCCCGGCGACCGGCGACGCCGCGCTCGGGCCGCCCGGTTTCCACCCGGCCGCGGGCCTGGCAGCGCGCATCGGCCGGCGCGTGCGTGTGGTGGGGCTCATGGCGGCCGCGCGGCGCGTGCCGACCCGGCAGGGCGCGCGCATGCTGTTCCTGACGCTCGACGACGGGACGGGACTGGCCGAGTGCACGTTCTTCCCGGACGCGTACGCGCGCGCGGGCGCCGTGCTGTCGGGGACGGGGCCGTTCGTCGTGACGGGGCGGGTCGAGAGCCAGTACGGCGCGCTGACGGTGAACGCGGAGGGTGCCGAGCCGTGGGAGAAGTCCTGACACCGAAAGGACAAAAGGAACCGGGATTCATGCCGAAAACAATTGCGCCTCCGCACGGCCGGAGGACACACTTGCGGGGTCGGCGCGATGCCGATCGGAGGAATGAATGCGGATCTTGAATCGAGTCGTCGGAGCGCTTT
>JBKJOC010000335.1:0-2900 GCA_046595725.1 Candidatus Eiseniibacteriota bacterium | reverse complement strand
TCCGCGGAGATCGGGGTGATGCCGCGGTCCTCGAGCGCCTTCTGCAGGTGCCCGAATTCAGGGAAGCCGCAGCGGATCACGAGCTGGGCATCGCCTTTCTCGCTCACGCTCTCCCCCATCTCCTCGAGACCGTGGTCGATCAGCTCGAGCTCCATGGCGTCGGCGTCGATGCCGGCGGGATTGAGGCGGAACACGCCCATGCGCTTGAACATGAATCCGACGCTGCCGGTGTTGCCCATGTTGCCGCCGCCCTTGTTGAAGGCCGAGCGGATGTTCGCCACCGTGCGGGTGGGATTGTCGGTCGCGCACTCGACCACGACCGCGGCGCCGTGCGGGCCGTAGCCCTCGTAGATGATCTCCGCGTAGTCGGCGACGTCGACGCCCGAAGCGCGCTTGATCGCGGCCTCCACCTTGTCCTTCGGCATGTTGAGCGCGCGCGCGTTCTGGATGACGCGGCGCAGCGACGGATTGTAGTCCGGGTTCGGGCCGGCGGCCTTGACCGCGATCGTGATTTCCTTGCCGATGCGCGCGAACGCCTTGGACATCTTGTCCCAGCGCGCGAACATCACGTGCTTGCGAGTTTCGAAGATGCGTCCCATGGTCAGCGCACGCGCACGGCGCGCAACGACTCCTCTCCGGTCGGTGTCACGACGCGCACGAGGTAGACGCCGGGCGGCGCCTCTCTTCCGTTCGCGTCCTTCCCGTCCCACGTGGCCGGATGCGGGCCCGCGGGGAGCGTCTCGTCGATCAGCGCGCGCACCTGCCGCCCCGCCAGGTCGTGCACGGTCATCCGCACCCGGGAAGCGACTGGCAGATCGAGCGCGAGGCGAAGGCTGCCGCGGAACGGCATCGCGCCGGCAAGCGCGAGAAGCGGCACGCGCGGAACCGGCAGCGGATCGACTCCGACCGAGGATCGGGGCACGATCTTGAACACCTCGCCGCCGAGGTCGCAGATGTAGAGCTCGCCCGCGCTGTCCTCGCCGAAGCTCGAGATCGAGTTGACGTTGATCGCGGTGTTGATCGGGTCGAGCTCGAGCGTGCGGTCGGCCCAGTTTGCCAGCACGCCGCCGGAGAAGTTGCCGGAGTAGATCTGCGCGCCGCAGTAGTCGGCGAAGAAGTAAGTCCCCACCAGGTCGGGGATGGCGCTGCCGCGGTACACGTACCCCCCGGTGACCGCGCAGCGGCCCCCCAGGGTCTGGTCGTATTCCCACGCCGGGAACTGCATGCAGGTGCGGGTCGTGCAGGTGTCGCACACGACGGTCGGCCGCGTGAGGTTGTAATCGTGATTCCCCTCGTAGCACGGCCAGCCGAAGTTCACGCCCAGGCCCCGCCCCTGGGAGGAAGGCGCGAAGTCGATCTCCTCGTAAAGCTCCTGGCCGACGTCGGCGAGGATCAGATCCCCGGTCGCGCGATCGAACGAATTCCGGGACGGATTGCGCAGGCCGAGCGCATAGACCTCGTCCGCCCCGGGAGTCGCGCCGACAAACGGATTCCCCGGCGGGATCGCATAGCCGGTCCCGGGGCTGACGTCGAGCCGCAGCATCTTGCCCAGCAGGGAGTCCGGATTCTGGGCGCGGTTCTGCGGGTCACCCCCGGAGCCGCCGTCTCCCGTCGCGATGTAGAGATAGCCGTCGGGACCGAAGGCGAGCCATCCGCCGTTGTGGTTGCTGTAGGGCTGGTGGATGAACAGGACGGTCTCCCCGGCGTTGTTCGCCGAGTCCGGGTCCGAGATCGACACCAGGTGACGCTCGATGTGTGTGTGGCCCTGGGCATCGGTGTAGTTGATGTAGAAGCGTCCACTGGTCGCGTAATCCGGCGCGAATGCCAGCCCGAGGAGCCCCTGCTCGTTGCCGGTCGCCAGCGGGGCGGTGGTGAGGAAAGCGCGGCTCAGGAGCCCGCCGCCGTCGCCATACTTGAAGATGCGCACCCGCCCGCGCGCGTCGGCGCCGCGCTGCTCGACGATGAACAGCCGCGGATCCCCCGGAGGCGCGGTGACGAACACCGGTCGCGTGAGCCCGACGGTGACGCGCGCCGCGCTCAGCGTGGTCGCCGCGAGGGACGAGGACGCCCAGAACGCGATCAGCGCGAGGGACCCGGCCAGGATGCGAAAGCTCAGGTGCATGGGAAGCTCCTCGGTGCGGTTCTAGGGAGTCGTGTCGAAGCCGGCGCGCTCGAGCGCCGCCACCAGCTCGGACTCTGAGCGGCCCCCGATCAGGTGCGCGCTGATGAGGCCCTTCTTGTCGACGATGAACACCGTCGGGATCGCGGTGATCTGGTAGCGAGTCTGGACGCTGCCATCGCCATCGAGCAGCTGGGGAAAGGTGTAGCCGTACTTGGCGACGAAGGCCTTGGCCTTGGCGGGCGGCTCGCTGCAGTTCACCCCGTAGACGACCAGTCCCTTCTTCGCATAGCGCTTGTGCAGCTGCGCGATGATCGGCATCTCACGCCGGCAGGGGCCACACCAGGTGGCCCAGAAATCGAGCAGGACGACCTTTCCGCGATGCGCCGAGAGCGCGCGCTTGACGCCCTTGAGATCGGCGAGCGTGAAGTCGTCGGCCGGCTTGCCCAGCAGCGGGCTCGGCTGTTCCGGCGCGCCTCCAGTCATGCCGATCTGGTCGACGCGCACCGTCCCCTTGGGCACCTTGAACGCGAACAGCGAGTCCGGCGGAGCGACGTTCCACTGCACGCCGGTGTAGCGCGCGTTCTGCTCGATCTGGATCGGCTTGGGGAGCGCGGGATGTACGCGCTCGAGCGCGGTCTCGTCGCCGATCACGAGGAATCGATCGGCGTCGATCACCAGGCGCTTGGGCTTCGGGGGCGCGCTCGCGGCCGAAGGCACGGGCACGACCGTGGTGTCGTAGCGGACCTCGATGACGTAGGTCGGGACGGTAAGGCCGTTG
>JBKJOC010000139.1:0-5689 GCA_046595725.1 Candidatus Eiseniibacteriota bacterium | reverse complement strand
GCTGGCGTGACCCGGGACGAGTCGCGCATGGGCTGGCCCGACTCGCTGGGCGAGCCCGATCCCGGCGAGAACCTGCGCGGCATGCTGCTCGTGACGCAGAACTCGGGCAGCGCGGTGACGTTTGCCAACCCCGATACGCGCCGGGTGTTCGCCTACGTCCCCGTGGGCTGGAACCCGCGCGAACTCGCGGTCTCGCCCGATGGCAGCCGGGCGTTTGTCGTCAATTACGACGGCGGGCAGTTCGGCGCGGGGACCATCTCCGTCCTGTCCACGACCTCGCGGCGCGAGATCGACCGCCTCGACTTCTATCCCTACGGCAAGTTTCACGGCCTGGCCTGCACGCGCTCGGGCGTCTTTCTCTACGCGGCCTCGGAGACGCGGCGCTCCGTGCTCGAGATCAACCTGATGTCGCGCCAGGTCGACCGCACGTTCGTGCTGCCCCACGGCCTGCCGAACGAGGTCGCGCTCGATCCCACCGAGACCCGGCTCTACGTCACCGACGGCGCCGGGAACTCGGTGTTCGCGATCAACCTGTCGAGCGGCGAAGTAGAGGAGGGCCGGGTCGGCCGCGGCCCGGAGGCGGTCGCGCTCGCGCCCGACGGTTCGGCGGTGTGGGTCGTCAACCGCGACGACGGCACCGTGACCTTGCTCGATCCCTACACCCTGTTCAACATCGGCACGCTCATCGCCGGCCGCGCGCCGGTGCGGATCGCGTTCTCCAGGAACGGCGAGCGCGCCTACGTCGTCAACGCGGGCGAGGGCTCGGTCACGGTATTCGACCCCCGCGCCCGCGCCCGCCTCGGCAGCATCGCGGTCGGCGCCTACCCACTCGGGATCGCGCTCGACCCCGACGGCACGAAGGCTTATGTCGCCTCGACCAGCGACAACGAGATCACGGTCGTCGACCTGGTTTCGAACGCGGTCATCGACCGCTTTCGGATCGGCCCCGCGCCTTTCGACCTGGTGTGGGTGGACGGCGGGCGCTGACTAGCGATCTTCCCAGCGCGGGGCACGCTTCTCGCTCCACGCCGCGATGCCTTCGCGCGCATCCCGCGTGGCCATGAGGCGATCGAGGTAGAGGGCCTCGACGCGGGTCAGCTCGGCCAGGAACGCCGCGGGCGAGCGCCCGCCCAGCGCCGCCGGCCGCATCGCCTCGTGGGCCAATGACAGCGCCGCGCCGCTGTGGCGCGCGAAACCCATGACGAACGCCTCCGCCGCCTCGACAAATCCGGCATCCGGCACGACCTCATTGACCAGCCCGATCGCCGCCGCCCGGTGCGCGTCGATCGTCCCGCCGGACAGGAGCAGCTCGGAAGCCCGGTGGGACCCGACGACCGCCGGCAGCACGAGAGCCGCCACGGGCGGGAAGCAGCCGAGCCCGATCTCCGGCAGGCCAAAGGTCGACAACTCGCTCGCGATCACAACATCGCAGAAAAGGACCAGCTCGCAGCCGCCCCCGAGCGCGGCGCCGCGCACGACGGCGACCGTCGGCCGGCCGAGCTCGATCAGAGCGCGGAATACGTCGTGGAAGGCGGCCAGCATTGCGGCGACACGTTCGGGCGCGTGGTCCTCGATCTGGACGCCGGCGCAGAACCCCTTTTCGCCCGCTCCCGTGAGCGCGAGCATGCGCACCGAAGGCTCTCTGCGCAGCGCGCGCACGTGCGCGGCCAGCGCCTGGTTGGTCGGGATGTCGAGGATGTGGAGCGGCGGGCGATCGAGCGTGAGCCACGCGACATGGTCCCGCACGTCGAGCCGGACGGTTTCGTTCATGGGATGGGATCCGAAAGAGAAAGGAGGCGGGCCGAGACCCGTCGGTGTCCGGGTCCCGCTCGGAGGCCTGCGGAGAGACCCCCGATTACCCACCCCCCTCGTCAAGTCCACGTTAGGACTCCGGGTTCGCCGCGGCAAGCCTTGAATCGGCCCCGCCTGCGGCCCCCTTCGAATGTGGTAATTTGGAAGGGTTCGAGGCCCCACCAACGTACATCAGGAGGTCCGCGCCCATGCCCGTCGAAGCCCCGGAAGTGACGATTCGCCCGCTGTCCGACGTGGATATCGACGCGATCACCCGGATCGACGAAAAAGTGACCGGCACCTACCGCCCGGACTTCTGGGAAGACCGCGTCGCCTATTACCTGAGGCGCGACCCCGAGGCGTCCCGCGTGGCCGAGCTGGGCGGCGCCGTCGTGGGCTTCATGCTGGGCGACCTGAGGGGCGGGGAATTCGGGCTCGAGGAGACGAGCGGCTGGATCGAGCGCTTCGGCGTCGACCCCGCGATGCGCGGAATGGGCATCGGGCGCAAGATGTTCGACGCCCTGGCCGAGCACTTCAAGACGTCGGGCGCCCTCACGCTGCGCACCTTCGTCGACACCCGCCAGACCGAGACCGCGACCTTCCTCAAGGCGGTCGGCTTCGGGCCCAGCGCGCTCACGGCGCTGGAACTACCGCTGCGCCAGGGGAACACGCGATGAAGGTCGAGACCACCCGAATCCCGAAGAAGTACGAGGACGCGGTCGCCCACTGGGTGAAACACAACTTCCAGGATCTGCCGCTGCTCGACAAGTACTGGGACAAGTATTTCCCCGCCGACGACGCGTTCTGCCTGTGCGCCAAGCTCGACCTGTCGACCTCGGCCACGCAGGAAATCGGCGACCACGCGGGCCAGCCCAAGGCCGAGAACCCGTCCGAGTTGACCGAGGACGCCGCCAGGCACCTGCTCGCGATCATCCGCGCCCAGGCCTCGACCGAGTTCGGCTCGATTCAGCAGCACCAGGTCACGCTCGATCGCTCGCCCTCGGATCAGGACAAGTTCTGGGTCCTGCGCGTCATGGCCGAGGAGCTGCGCCACGGCTACCAGATGTTCCACATGCTGACGAGTCGCAACTGGGAGCCGCTCGCGGGCGTCAAGACCGAGGACATGGTCGAGGACGTGCTGGCGATGGAAACCGGCAGCCATGTGCTCGAGGCTTTCAACCTCCCCTACGACTCGTTCGTCGACAACGTCGTGTTCTCGGGAATCATCGACCGCGTCGGCAAATACCAGCTCACTATGCAGAAGGTCTGCGCCTACCGGCCGTTCGCCCAGTCGATGGCGCCGATGCTGCGCGAAGAGGCCTTTCACCTCGCGACCGGCGTGGTGCCGATGCGGCGCTGGCTCGAGGCCGCAGCGCAGGGCGACGCGTTCATCACGCCCGAGCAGATCCAGAAGGCGATCAACAAGTGGCTCCCGCGCGGGCTCGAGATGTTCGGCGACGAGCGCGGCGGCGACACCAACGTCAAGCTGGGCTTCAAGGACATGAAGAATCGCGACGCGCAGTCGAAGTACTACGACGAGGTCAAGAAGCTGCTGCACGACCTGAACCTGCGTTTCCTGCGCGCGCGCTACGCCGCGAAGTCGCCCGACGACATCGAGAGTATGCTCGACACGCTGTTGCGCGAGCGCCAGTCGGCCGACGGCACGTCCTACGACGAGATCCTCAAGATGCCGCACCGGACGTTCTTCCGTCGCCGCGGAGAGCCGTCATTCCAGATGGTCTCGGTCGAGGGCGATCCGATCAAGGACGTCGAGGACTACATCCGCCACCTGGCGCAGGTTCTGCCGCCCGCTTACCTCGCAAGCCGCGACATGACGCAGTACCGGGACCTCATCCGCAAGGTCGCCTCGGGCGAGGTCACGCCCGCCGATGCTGCGAAGAAGTCGCCCATGATGAAGCGGAAGGCCGACTCGGTCTGCCCGTGCTCGAAGGGCGTGCGCTGGGTGGACGTCGACGGGGTGGAGCAGCGCCCGCAGGCCGCGACCAGCGAAGGCAACGGCGGCGCATCGACATTTCACGCGCCCTAGCTGCGCCTGCTCGAGGTCGGTGTACATCGCCTTGCTCACGCGCGGAAATAACGCGTCCTTCGCGCCGCGGTCGAGCACGGCCTTGTGTTCGAGGAGGAGGGCGTCAAGCCCGGCCGGGCCTTCGGCACGCAGGCGCACGCGCCCGGGGTACGCCTCCCCAGGGGGCCGCGACAAGCCCGCTTCTAGCGTTCCCCGGGTTGCGGCTCCCGGGGGGCGGCCACGGCGGCGATGAAGATCGCCCCGGACGCGCAGCGCCCCACCTGTTCGGCGATCGCCTCCACAGCGGCCCCGTCCATGTTGATCCACGGCCTGATTCGGGGGTCGAACACGGACGACAGGCCATGAAAACAGGCCTGGGAGTGGACGCACAGGCCCGGCTCCCAGACCACGGTCACCCCATCCCTCGAGTAGCGCCGGACGATCTCGCGCATCTCAATGCCCGGGAGGCGGCGCCGCCGGCCGGCTCGCCATCGTCCCCGGCATGTTGGTCGCCGGCTTCTTCTGGCCGCGGTGGCAGGTGGCGCAGCTGATGGTGGGCTTCTCGCTGTCGAGATGGGCGATCCTGGTCAGCAGCGAATCGTTGATGGTCCGGGTCATCGCCGCCATGTCGCGCGCGACCTGCTTCTCCTTCTTGTCCTCGGACGCCCACTTGTCGTGCACGTGGCAGAGCGTGCACTTGGCGCCCAGCGACCTGGAAAACCCGTTCTCCATGATCGCGACCAGGCGCCCCGCAGGCACGCCCTTGAACATCTTGATGTTGTCGAACACCGAGTCCGCGGCCACGTTCTCGCGACCCTTGATCTTCTCGCGCACCTCGTCGGCCTCGTGCTTGTTGTCGGCCGCGATCTTCGCCCACGCCTCTGCGGCCGAGTCGGCCGGCGCGCCCTGGGCATCCGCTGTTTGCATCCCGCGCCCGAGCGAGCCCAACCCCAGCGCCAGGGATCCCACGATCAGCAACGCACTCCAGCCCTTCGTGCCGCGCATGCATGCCTCCCGCCGGTTTGGTGGCACTGCCCTGGTCCCTGCCGGCATCCGGAGCATTTTGCTCCCGCCTCAACCGGGCGTGCACCCTAAATGTGGCGTTCGATCAGGTCCCAGCGGTTGCCGTAAAGGTCCTCGAAAACGCAGACCCAACCGTAAGGTTCCGGTCTCGGCTCCTCGACAAACCGCACGCCCCGCGCGACCAGCGCCGCGTGATCGCGGGCAAAGTCGTCGGTCTCGAGAAAGAGAAAGACCCGGCCGCCGGCCTGGTTCCCGACGCAGGCCTCCTGCTCCGGCGTGGTTGCACGGGCGAGCAAGAGCGAGAACGCCGCATCGACCGCCGGGGCGACACGCACCCAACGCTTGCCGCCGCCAAGTGCGGTGTCCTCAAGGCAGACGAGGCCCAGGACGCCGACGTACCAGGCGAGGGCCTCGTCATAGTCGCGCACGAGGAGGCTGATCGAGACGATGCGGCGGCCCACGGAGCTCCCTTCAGAAGTCGAATTTGAAATCGGCCTTCGCTTCGAGCTCGATCGAATGCTCTGATCCCTCGCCCGGCCTCCGCGGAATGATGCACACTTGAGGAGCCCGAAAGCAATCCGCCCCGCGGCCCGCAGGGCATCGCGGACAGGAAAGTGAACCCATCACGAAGGAGAAGGACATGTCCGACAAGACGACCTACACACCCGATGAGTGGGCGACCATCACCGAGGCCCCCGCAGTCACCGGAATCGCCGTCGCCATCGCCGGAGCCAGCGGCCTGTTTGGCACGCTGGCCGAGGCGTTCAGCACCACCTCGACGCTGGTCGCGGGGATGAAGAGCGAGAACCCTCTGATCCGCGCGATCTGCACCCGCGACGACCTGATGGC
>JBKJOC010000097.1:0-3235 GCA_046595725.1 Candidatus Eiseniibacteriota bacterium | reverse complement strand
CTACTTGCCAGGGGCGCGCCGCTCCTGGCCGAGGTCCGCCTGTTCGACGTGTACGAGGGCAAGGGAGTTCCCGAGGGCCAGAAGAGCCTCGCCTATTCGCTCACGTTCCAGGCCATGGGTCGCACGCTTACCGAGGCCGAGATCGAGGCCGTGCAGCAGTCCATCGTGACCGCGCTTGCCGCCGAGACCGGAGCCGTGCTGCGGGACCGTTGATTCACGGAGGACGATCGCTGATGTCGGAGCTCATGGCAGCGAAGATGGAAGGCCTGGAGGTACTTGCCTCGCAGATCGAGCGCGCGGTGACCGCGATCACCCAGCTCAAGGCCGACAACGCGAAGCTCTCGGGCAGGGTGCACGAACTCGAGGGCAAGCTTGGCGCAGGGGAGAAATCCCTCGGCGGCCGCAAGCTCGACGAGGTCCTGGTCGAACTCGACCAGCTGCGCGGGACCGAGAAGCAGTGGACCACGGAGCGCAAGGAAATCGCGCACCGCATCGAAGACCTGGTCAAGAAGCTCGAACGGCTGGACAGCTAGCGTGGCGGCGCCCGGAGGAACGATGGAAGAAAAGGGCGTGGTTCATGTCGACATCTTCGGCAGCCAGTACACGATCAAGAAGGGGTCCGAGGACTCCGACTATATCGTCCGGGTTGCCGCGTTCGTCGACCAGAAGATGCGCGAGATCAACGAGAAACTGCCGGTGGCCTCGGTCGCGAAGGTCGCCGTGCTGACGTCGCTCAACCTTGCCGACGAGCTGTTCAAGGAGCGCGACGGCAAGCAGCGCGACGATCACGCTCTCGATCGCCTGGCGAAGAGTTCCAGGAAGCTCGAAGCCCTCCTCGAAAGCGTCGAGTAACGCGCGCACCCTTGTCGCCGGTGCGCCGCTGTTGCTACAATCGGACAAAGCCGCTGCCGTGCTCGTGGGCATCCGTTGCTCTTGAGCCAATCAACACCTACGGGAGCGCTGAGGTCGGCGATGTGAAAGGGGCGAAAGCCCTGAAGCAGACCCGTTCCGAAGCGCGCCCACTCTGACCGAGAGGTTCTCACAGAGCCTCCGATCCCACGGCAACTCGGTGGCGCTTTCCTTTGCGGGCGAAGCCTTCTCCGCCCGGTGCGGCCGGGTCCACACGACCCGGCCGTTGTCTTGTCTGGTCCCCCCGACGGAGCCCGCCATGGACCCGGACTTCCGCCTCCTCCCGGGCGCGCCGCTCGCCTCCCGGGTGCTCGCCGAAGCCGCGGAACGCGCCCGGGCGCTGCGCGCGCGCGGCATCGTCCCCACCCTCGCCCTCGTGTCGGTGGGCGAGGATCCCGCCTCGCGCGTCTACCTCGCCAGGAAACGAGAGCAGGGCGAACGCACCGGCATCGCGGTCCGCGCCGTCCAGCTCACAGCCAGCGCGCGCCCCGCCGAAGCCTACGAGCAGCTCGCCGCCCTGCGCGAGGACCGCGCCGTCCACGGCGTGCTGCTCCAGATGCCCCTGCCGGGCGGCTGGCCCGCCCAGGACCTGCAGCTTGCCATCCCGCCTGCCAAGGACGTCGATGGCTTTCATCCCGAGAGCCTCGGGCGCCTGGCGCTCGGCCTACCCGGCTTCGTTGCCTGCACGCCACGCGGCATTCACGCGCTGCTGGTCGCGTCCGGCGTTCCGCTCGCGGGCCGCCGCGTCGTCGTGGTTGGGAGGAGCGCGATCGTCGGCACGCCGCTCGCCCTCCTGCTCTCGCGCAAGGGCGTCGACGCCACCGTGACGGTGGCGCACTCGCGCACCGCGGATCTCGAGGCCGTCTGCCGCGAGGCCGACGTCCTCGTCGCCGCACTCGGCGTGCCGCGCGCGATCGGCGCTGCGCACGTCAAGGCGGGCGCGGTCGTCATCGATGTCGGCATCCACCGGATCGATTCCGGCGATGGGAAGACACGCCTCGTCGGCGACGTCGATGCCGATGCGATCGCGGGAATCGCCTCTGCGCTCTCGCCGGTGCCGGGCGGGGTCGGGCCGTTGACGGTCGCGTTCCTGATGTCGAACACGGTCGACGCCGCCGAACGGGCGGGCGCATGAGCCTGTTCGATCCGCCGCCACCTGACGATCGACCTGACGATCCGGGCGAGGATCCTGCACCGGCCGCCGGACCGTACGTCTGGTCCGTCGGTGCGATCCTCAGGGACGTCAAGGATGCGCTCGCGCGCGAATATCCCGAGGTCTGGGTCAAGGGCGAGATCTCGAGCTTCAAGCTGGTCACGTCCGGGCACATGTATTTCACGCTCAAGGACGCCGACGAAGACGCCTGTCTCTCGAGCGTCTTCTTCAAGTTCCAGAACCGGAACCTCCGGTTCGTGCCGCGGGACGGAATGGAAGTCGAGGTGCGCGGCGTGTTCGACCTCTACGCCCCACGCGGCTCGTTCCAGTTGCGCGTGCTCGAGATGCGGCCGGCCGGCATCGGCGCGTTGCTGCTGGCTTTCGAGGCGCTGCGCAAGAAACTCGCGGCCGACGGCCTGTTCGACGCCCGCCGCAAGCGTCCGCTGCCGCCCTATCCACGGACCGTGGGCCTCGTGACCTCGCCCACGGGCGCGGCGATCCGCGACCTGCTGCACGTCTTGAGGCGCCGCTGGCCCGGGCTGCGCATCGTGCTGGCGCCGGTCAAAGTCCAGGGCGCGGGTGCGGCGGGGGAGATCGCGGCCGGGGTGGAGCGCATGAACCGCCTGGGCGGGGTGGACGTGCTGATTGTCGGGCGGGGCGGTGGATCGCTCGAGGACCTGTGGGCATTCAACGAGGAGGTGGTGGTGCGGGCGATCGCGGCCTCGGTGATCCCCGTGGTGAGTGCGGTCGGCCACGAGAGCGACACCACGCTCTCGGACTTCGCGGCCGACGTGCGCGCCGCCACGCCCTCCGCGGCTGCCGAGCTGGTCACGACGCCCGACCGCGCAAGCGTAGGGCGCGCGGTCAAAGACCGGGTCGAGCGGGCGGAGGCCTGTGTCCTCGAGCGACTCGACAGCGGCCGGGAGCGCCTGTCGATGCTGCGCCGCACGTACGGCTTTCGCCGCCCGCAGGATCTCATCGCGACGTTCGCGCAGGGCGTCGACGAGAAGCGGGCCCGGCTCGCGCGTGCGCTGACCGAGCGCGTGCGAGCCGTGCGCGCCGAATTGAGACTTCTCGTTGCGCGCGGGCACCCGCGCCGGCTGCTCGAACGCGTGCGCGAGACCGCACGCGCCGAAGCCGCGCTCGCGCAGCGGCTCCACCTGGCGCGGCAGG
>JBKJOC010000087.1:0-6895 GCA_046595725.1 Candidatus Eiseniibacteriota bacterium | reverse complement strand
CGACGGGTCGAACGCGGCCGGGCGCACGGTGATGCGCGCCACGCGCTGGGCGCGCATGCCCGTCACGCCGTCGACGGTGGCCAGCGGCGCCTCGCCAAAGCCGACGCGGGAGTAGCTGGCGCGGTCCTCGGTCATCGCGTTGAGGATCCGGTCGCCTGAGCGCGTGAGCGCGGACGCCCAGCTCGCTTCCTGCTGCGGCGCGAGGCGGAGTCCCTCGTAGCTGCGCTCGCCTTCGCCCACGGCGCTCGCGCGCACACGGGCGCCCGGCGGCACCGCGATCCAGATCGTACGCGCGGGCAGGAGCGGGTGTCCCACGCCCGCGTCCGCGGAGAAGCCCTCGACGTCGAGCCGGTGGTAGCGGCCGCCTGCGGTCTCGAGCGTCGCGATGCCGGGTTCGGGAACATCGACTTCGAACGTCACGCCCGCGGCCGTGGAGGCGAGCAGGCGCGCGGAAGGCTCGGCGGCCCGCGCGGGCGCCACGAAGGCTGCGGTCAGGAACAGGAGGGCGATCGGGAACCCCAGGGCCCTGTGGCCCGCGATCAAGCGCGGCACGGGGCGGACCTAGACGAGACGCTCGGCCTGGTCCACCAGCATCACCGGGATCTCGTCCTCGATCCGGTAACGCAGCTTGCAGACCGGGCACGTGAGCGTATTGCCTTCGCGATCATAGTTGAGGTCGCCCTTACACTGCGGGCACACCAGGATGGATAGCAGGTCCTCGCTCAGGGCCATCGTCGTCCTCGTTGCGCGCGGGGCGCGCCGTTGGAATGCCAGCGCGGGGCCGGTGTCCGGTCCGCGTCACGTGCAGCTCGAAATTCCTGCGGAGGGCGTCGCGAGGGTATCCAGGGTCGCCGGGTGTCTCTCCTCGGTAGCGGGTGCGAGCGACGGATCGAGTCTAACGCGCTGACGCCGGAGCGGTCAAGCCGCCCCGCCCTCGAAGTACACACCCATCGCCCGGTACTTGGCGCGGCGGCGGCGCACCAGCTCGGCGGCGGGAAGCGCCGCCAGCGCCGCGTAGTGGCGCTCGAGCGCGCGGCCCAGCGTCTCGGCCGCGGCCGCCGGGTCCCGGTGGGCGCCACCGACGGGCTCGGGCAGGATCTCGTCGATGATGCCGAGTTGGAGGCAATCCGCGGCAGTGAGGCGCAGCGCATCGGCGGCCTGCTGGCTGCGCGCGCGATCGCGCCACAGGATCGAGGCGCAGCCCTCGGGCGAGATGACCGAATAGATGGAGTTTTCGAACATGAGGACGACGTCCCCCATCGCGAGTGCGAGTGCGCCGCCTGAGCCTCCCTCCCCCGTGATCACGGCGACGAACGGCACCGTCAGCCGGCACATCTCGCGCAGGTTGCGGGCGATCGCCTCGGCCTGCCCGCGCTCCTCGGCCCCCAGTCCCGGGAACGCACCCGCGGTGTCGACCAGCGAGAGGATCGGCGCGCCGAAGTTGTTCGCCAGCTGCATCAGGCGGAGCGCCTTGCGATAGCCCTCGGGGTTCGCCATGCCGAACCTTCGCAACAAGTTCTCCTTGGTGTCCCGGCCCTTCTGCGTTCCCACGACCAGGAGCGGCACGCCGCCGAAGCGCGCGAGTCCACCCACGATCGCACGATCGTCTGCGAAGCCGCGATCGCCGTGCAGCTCGAAGAAGTCCGTCGTCAGGCGCTCGACATAGTCGAGCAGGTAGGGACGCCGCGGATGCCGCGCGAGCTGGACGCGCTGATAGCGCGTGAGGTTGTCGTAGACCTTGTGCCGCAGCTTCTCGGCGCGGGCCTCGAGCGGTGCGAGTTCCCTCTCGATCGACAGGTTCTCGCCCTCGGCGTGCGCCTTGAGTTGGGCGATCTTGAGCTCGAGCTCGACGATCGGCTTCTCGAAGTCGAGCCAGGGGCCGCCGGGCAGCACGCCCTCGTTCTTCGCGCGCGTGCGCGGCCCAGCCGGAGGCGGGGGCGCGGCCGGGGCCGCGCCGGTCGCAGCGGACACCGGAAGCGGCGCGGGCGCAGCCAGGGGCGGAGTCGGGTCCGGGACAGCGCCCGGGGTCGTGTGCCGGGCAGCCTTGATCGCCATCAGATGCGCGCTCCGAAGCGGGACCGCCCGGGACCGAGCAGGGTGTCGCAGGCATCGCGCAGCCCCTCGTCGAAGGCGACCCGGTAGCGGCCGGAGCGCAGGACCACGGTGGTCCCGTCCGGCTCGGTGATCTCCACGAACACCGGCAGCGGCCCGGTGCGCGTCGTGAACAGGCGATCCAGCTCCACGCGCACGCCCTCGGGCACATCGGACCCGCTGAGTGCGACATAGAAACCGAGACTCCGGAGACGCGCCTCGTCGAACGGGCGGATCTCCTCGGCGACGAGCTTGCGGTCCTCCGAGTCGCGCGCAGAGACCTGCCCCTTGACCCAGATGATGGCGCCGTCAGCGAGGTGGCGTCCCGAGCGCGCGTAGGCCTCGGGAAAGACCAGGAGTTCGATCGAGCCCGACATGTCCTCGAGCGTGGCGAACGCCATCGCGTCCCCCTTCCTCGTCGCGGTCTTGCGCAGTCCCGTCACCACGCCCGCGGCGCGCGCGGGCGCTCCCGGCGTCAGCTTGAGCAGGTGGGCGAGCGGCCCCCCCGTCAGGCGCTTCAAGTCCTCGGCAAACGAGTCGAGCGGATGGCCGGAGAGGTAGAAGCCGAGCACCTCCTTCTCGCGCGCCGCGCGCTCGAGCGCGCCCCACGGCGGCACGTCGGGGAGGGTCGGGGCGGTGATCGCGGTGTGCCCGCCGTTGCCTCCGAACAGCGACTCCTGGCCGGCCGACGCCTCCTGCCTGCGGCGCGCGCCCCAGTCGAGCGCCAGCGGCACGAGCGCGAACAGGCGCCCGCGCTCGAGTCCGAAGTCGTCGAACGCGCCGGCCTGGACAAGGCTCTCGACCAGACGCCGGTTGAGCGCACGATTCTCGACCCGCGATGCGAAGTCGAACAGGTCCTTGAACCGTCCGCCCTCCTGGTGGGCGCGCCGGATCGCGGCCATCGCGGCCTCGCCCGTGTTCTTGATCGCTCCCAGGCCGAAGCGGATCGCACCCTCCTCGAGGTCGAAACGCCACGCCGAGGCGTGGATGCATGGACGCTTGAGCGCGATGCCCATGCGCCGGCTCTCCTCGATCAGCACGGCGATGCGGTCCGAGTCCCCGATCTCCGAGGACAGGTTCGCGGCCATGAACGCGACCGGGTGGTGCGCCTTGAGGTAGCCGGTCTGGTAGGCGAGCAGCGCGTAGGCCGCCGAGTGCGACTTGTTGAAGCCGTAGCCGGCGAATTTCTCGATGTCCTTGAAGAGCGTGCGCGCCTTTTTCTCCGGAATGCCGTTGGCTTTCGCCCCCGAGATGAAGTCGGATTCCTGCGCCGCCATGACCCGCGGGTCCTTCTTGCCCATCGCCTTGCGCAGCACGTCGGCGCGCGACATCGAGAAGCCCGCGACGCGCGAGGCGATCGTCATCACCTGTTCCTGGTAGACCATGACGCCGTAGGTCTCGTCCAGCACCTCGCGCGTGCCCGCGATGCCGTAGTCGGTCTGCTTGCGGCCGTGCCGACCGTCGAGGAAGTTCGGGATCATCTCCATCGGACCGGGCCGGTAAAGCGCGACCACGGCCGAGACGTCCTCGAACTTCTGCGGCTGGAGCTTGCGCAGCAGGTCGCGCATGCCGCTCGACTCGAGCTGGAACACGCCCACGGTCTGGGCGCGGCCGAGCAGGTCGAGCGTGCCCCGATCGTCGAGCGGCAGGTTCGGCACGTCGACCGTGATCGCGTCGTGGCGCTTGACCAGGCGCGCCGTCTCGTCGAGCACCGTCATCGTGCGCAGGCCGAGGAAGTCCATCTTGAGCAGGCCGGCCTTCTCGCACGAGCGCATGTCCCACTGGGTCGTGATCTCGTCCTTGTTGGTGCGGAACACGGGCACGTGGTCAGTCAAGGGGCCGGGTGCGATCAGGACGCCGGCGGCATGCACCGAGGCGTGGCGCGCCATGCCCTCGAGCCCGCGCGCGCAGCGGATCAGCTTGCCGTATTCGTCGTCGCGCGCCGCCAGCGCCTTCAGGTCGGGCACCTTCTCGATCGCCTGGTCGAGCGTGATCCCGAGCTCCTCGGGCACCAGCTTGGCGATGCGGTCGCCCTCGGCGAACGGCATGCCGAGCACGCGCGCGACATCGCGGATCACGGCCTTGGCCTTCATGCGCCCGAACGTGATGATCTGGCTGACCGACTGCGCGCCGTACTTGGTGCGCACGTACTCGATGACCTCGCCGCGGCGGGCATCCTCGAAGTCGAGGTCGATGTCCGGCATCGAGACGCGCTCGGGATTGAGAAAGCGCTCGAAGATCAGCCCGTAGCGAATGGGATCGATGTCGGTGATGCGCAGGCAGTACGACACCAGCGAGCCGGCGACCGAGCCGCGGCCCGGCCCGACGCCGATGCCCTGGCTGCGCGCGAAATGAATGAAATCGCGCACGATCAGGAAGTAGGAGGCGAACCCGAGCTTGGCGATCACGCCCAGCTCGTAGTCGAGCCGCTGCTTGAGGTCGGGGGTGACGTGGCCGTAGCGCTCCACCAACCCGGCCTCCGACAACCGCGTCAGGAAGATCTCGGCCGAGACCTCGCCCTCGGGCAGCGGGAACACGGGCAGCTTGTTCTGGTAGTCGAGCACGAGGTTGCAGCGGTCGGCGATCGCGCGGGTCTGCGTCAGCGCGGCCGGCAGCTCGTTGCCGAAGAGCTGCCACATCTGTTCCTGCGTCTTGAGGAACATCTGGTCCGACTGATAGCGCATGCGCTTGGGATCGGCGATCGTCTTGCCGTGGCCGATCGCCAGCAGCACGTCGTGCGGTTCGGCGTCCGCCGGGTTCAGGTAGTGGAAGTCGTTGGTCACCACCAGCGGGATGCCGGTCTGCTTCGAGACGTCCACCATGCGGCGGCCAGCGGTCAGCTCGTCGGGGATGTCGTGGTTCTGCACCTCGAGGAAGAAGTTGCCCTCGCCGAAGATCTCCCCGTAGAGCCGCGCGGTGCCCTCTGCATCCTCGATGTGCTCCTTGAGCAACGCCTGGTTGACTTCGCCCTTGAGGCACGCGGTCAGCCCGATCAGCCCCTCGTGGTATTGCGCGAGCACGTCACGATCGATGCGCGGCTTGTAGTAGAAGCCGTCGACGAACGCGGTCGAGGTCAGCTTGATCAGGTTCTGGTAGCCCTTGAAGTCCTTGGCGAGGAGGATCATGTGGAAGTTGCCCTCGCCGCGCGTCCGGTCCTGGCGCGGCCCGGGCGTGATGTAGGCCTCCATGCCGATGATGGGCTTGACCCCCGCCGCCTTCGCCTTTTCGTAGAACTCGACCGCGCCAAAGAGATTGCCGTGATCGGTCAGGGCAAGCGCAGGCATGCCGCATTCGGCGGCGCGCGCGACCATGGAGTCGATCTTGCAGGCGCCATCGAGCAGGCTGTAATCGGAGTGGCCGTGGAGATGAACGAAATCGGGGTGGTCCATGGCGCGGCTACTCTACCTCCAACGGCACGGCCTTCACAGCGCGATTGCCCAGTCGATCGACCGCCTCGATGCGCAGGACATGACGCCCCGACGCGATGCGCGCGCGCGGGCGCCACGTCAGGCGCCCGGCCTCGGAGTCGAACTCCGCCGGGACGCGCCGCTCGTCGAGATAGATCGCCTGGTCCGCTGCGGCGAGCCCCGCTCCCCGATCCCTCAGGGCGGCCGAGAACCCGCCGGGAACTCCTGCCCGCCAACGATACGACGCGGGTGGGACGATGGTCGGCGGCGTCAGGTCGGCGAACACCGCGAGCGCGCCGAGACGCCGGCTCGAGCCCGAGAACCGGCCCGCGCTGTCGACCGGAACCACCAGCGACCACGAGCGCTGCTGGCGCAGGAACAGCCCGCGCGGCGCGAGCCGACTCGCGGCCGCCCCCGAGTCGGCGCCCTCGATGCGCGCCGCCTCGCGCAGCACGATCGTACCGGGCCCGATCTCGACCCCGCCGCCGAGCGCCACCAGCTCGCCCTCGTTCGCGACGCCGATCGGCCGTGCGATCACCACCGCCGGCTCGAACAGGCTTCCGCCGGGGATGCGCACGACCACGGCAAGCCCCCGCTCCCTGAGCCCGATCTCGCACGGCACCGAGTCGTCGCCGCAGCGCGTGCCGGGTTCGTCCACCCGGGCCTGCGCGGAGTCCCCCAGCCAGCACCGTGAGCTCGAGCGCGGACGCGACGCGGTTGCCGGCCTCGTCCTGCGCACTGAAGTCGAAGCGATGAATCCCCGGCGCGAGCGCCCACACCGGGGGACCCTGCCGGATGATCCCGGCGTGATAGGTCGGCAGGAGTTGGAGCGGCCGCCACGTGGTCGCGCCGCCGAGCGCGGAGGCGTAATCGTACACGCGCTCGGCCTCGATCGCGTGGTCCCACGACACGGAGTCGAGCACGGCCAGGAACGCGGGCCGCCCGTCGAGCCGGGTCTCGACGCGATAGGTCGCAAGTTTGTTCGGCCGACCGTCGGCGCGGTCCCAGGTCGAGAGCTCGAGGCGGAAGGGCCCGCGCACCGCGGCGATGGCGACGCCGCCCGCCTTGAGCGCAATCGCCCTGGCGGCGGCGCGCGCTCCCGTCGGCCGCAGCCGCACTGCGGCCAGCGTCGGGGCGAGGTGATCGGGCAGCGCGAAGCCATGCAGCAACGGGTTCAGGTTCATGTCGCCTGCCCGCAGCTCGAAGTGGAGGTGAGGCGGCCCCGCCCCGCTCTGCCCGGACCAGGCGACGATGTCCCCCCGGCGGAACCGGATCTCGTTCGGCGCGGGCTCGAGGTCCTGCTCGTAGATGCCGGCCGAGTCCTGGCGCTGGGCGACCCAGGCGTCGAGCGCCGGGGCGAAGCGCGAGAGGTGCCCGTAGACCGCGGTGCGCCCGTC
>JBKJOC010000070.1:0-4774 GCA_046595725.1 Candidatus Eiseniibacteriota bacterium | reverse complement strand
CGCGACGCGCAGTCGAAGTACTACGACGAGGTCAAGAAGCTGCTGCACGACCTGAACCTGCGTTTCCTGCGCGCGCGCTACGCCGCGAAGTCGCCCGACGACATCGAGCGCATGCTCGACACCCTGTTGCGCGAGCGCCAGTCGGCCGACGGCACGTCCTACGACGAGATCCTCAAGATGCCGCACCGGATGTTCTTCCGCCGCCGCGGCGAGCCATCCTTCCAGATGGTCTCGGTCGAGGGCGATCCGATCCAGGACGTCGAGGACTACATCCGCCACCTGGCGCAGGTGCTGCCGCCCGCTTACCTCGCAAGTCGCGACATGACGCAGTACCGGGACCTGATCCGCAAGGTCGCCTCGGGCGAGGTCACGCCCGCCGATGCTGCGAAGAAGTCGCCCATGATGAAGAGGAAGGCCGACTCGGTCTGCCCGTGCTCGAAGGGCGTGCGCTGGGTGGACGTCGACGGGGTGGAGCAGCGCCCGCAGGCCGCGACCAGCGAAGGCAACGGGGGCGCTTCGACGTTTCACGCGCCCTGACGACGGTGAATGTGGCGCTCAACGCACCTGCTCCCAACGAGTGCCGGCATCCGGAGCAGATTGCTCCCGCCTCAGCCGGACGTGCATCCTAAATGTGGCGTTCGATCAGGTCCCAGCGGTTGCCGTAAAGATCCTCGAAAACGCAGACCCAGCCGTAGGGTTCCTGTCTCGGCTCCTCGACAAACTGCACGCCCCGCGCGACCAGCGTCGCGTGATCCCGTGCGAAGTCGTCGGTCTCAAGAAGAAGAAAGACTCGTCCGCCGGTCTGGTTCCCGACGCGCAACTCCTGCTCGGGTGTGGTTGCACGGGCGAGCAGGATCGAGAACGCCGCATCGACCGCAGGGGCGACACGCACCCAGCGCTTGCCGCCGCCAACTGTGGTGTCCTCAAGGCAGACGAATCCGAGCGTGCCGACATACCACGCCAGCGCCTTGTCATAGTCCCGCACCACGAGTGCGATCGAGGAGATGCGGCGCAGTGTCACCGGCGTGGCTTCACTTCGAAAGTTGTCGTGGCGATGATGTCGACCGCGGGAACTCGCGCAAGAAGGTTCCGGATTTGGGTTGGCATCGCACATTCGATGCAGGGCCCGGGGAGCCAGCGCTCGGATTTGGTCTCGGTCGTCGCATAACGAAATGTCGCCGTGTAGAACCCGGGCTCCGTGAAGACTGCATCCCGAAGATCCAGATCGATCCACCCGCTCTTGAAGGGATCGAAGGATGTGCCACCAGGGACCTCGACGAAATTCGAGACGGCGACCCCGTTGGTGTTGCCGCAACGGACGAACGATCTGCCGAAGCGTCGGCCCGAAGGCTGCTTGATCTCGACCTTGACCACGGGGCTGGCCCACGAGTCGGAGGCGTCCAGGCTTTCCACCAGGAGGACCGGACGCTTCGAGTGGTTGTGGATGCGGACATTGAACGATGCGGCGTCGCCGACCCTGAAGTGCTTCGCGCCCGGGCGGATCTCCGCCTCGAGTTCGCAGGCCGCGACCTCCGCGAGGCTCCCGATGACCACAGGATCGGGCGGAAGACGGGGTTTGACGATCCAATCCAGCATGCCTGAAGCCCCCGGTCCGACCTCGATCGGAAATATCCCCGGAGGCTCTCCGATCCTGAGGACACGTACCTCTTGCGCTCCGAGGGGCACGCCGGTGACTAGAAACGAGCCATCTGCATCCGCCATCGCACTCCGGCGCGTCCCGGTAACGATCAGGCTCGCGAAGGGGGCCGGGGTTCCGACCTTGCCGAGCCACACATGACCCCGAAGAGTTCCCAGGCTGTCGATCGGAGTCGCCCAGGGGACGCGCGTGGCAATTGGGAGCAGGAGGATAGAGAGCAGAGTTCCGAGGCGGCGGGTATTCATCGATGACCCCCTGATGGAATCCCCGGCCCACCCAGGAGTATGCGCGTTCGCGAAAAGGGCAGGCATCGAAAAATTCCCGGCCTCCCCGGAATGATGCACACTTGAGGAGCCCGAAAGCAATCCGCCCCGCGGCCCGCAGGGCATGGCGGACAGGAAAGTGAACCCATCAAGGAGGAGAGGGACATGTCCGACAAGACGACCTACACACCCGAAGAATGGACCACCATCACCGAGGCCCCCGCGGTCACCGCGATCGCCGTCGCCATCGCGGGAGCCAGCGGCCTGTTCGGTACGCTGGCCGAGGTGTTCAGCACCACCTCGACCCTGGTCGAGGGGATGAAGAGCGAGAACCCGCTGATCCGCGCGATCTGCACCCGCGAGGACCTGATGGCGGCGCAGAACGGTGCCAAGGCAAAACTGAAGGAGCTCATGTCCGGCGATCTCCCGGCCACCCAGAACAAGGTGCGCATGAAGGCCCTCGAGCTGTTGCGCCAGGGGGTCGAGGCGATCGAGACCAAGGGATCGCCCGAGGACGCGGGCGCGTACCGGGCGTTCGTGCACCAGATCGGCGAGAAGGTGGCGAACGCGGCGAAGGAAGGCGGATTCCTCGGCTTCGGCGGCGAACGCGTGAGCGAAGGCGAGCGCACGATGCTGGCCGCGATCGACCAGGCAATCGGGGCAACGCGCGCCTAGTCGAACATCCTGTCTGGCTCGGGGTTGCCCGGCCGCGTGACCCATGCGCTGAAAACGGGCACCCCGCGCCAGGGATGCGGCTTCTTTGAGGAACCGGCCACAGCGACGACGGCGAAGGGTCGAGAGAACCGAACCGTCGCCGTGCGCGAGCGTGCCGTATGGTTAAGTTCCGTTCGGCCCGGACCCGCGGCACCCGCCATAATCGCGATTGCGGTGACGCTTGCAGCGCTGAAACCGAACCGGTCGAACTTCGCGATCGTTCGCTGGGCAGCCTCCGCAGAGTAGCCCTCCGGAATCGGAATGAGGCCGGAGATCAGGGCGTTCGCGGCGGCGCTGAAGCCGTAGGCCGGATTCTTGAGGAGATCGATCACCGCTCCGTCGACACCCCAAGCGGGAAGGTACGCGATCGCGTTCTCGAAGCGCTGGTCGGGGTGGATCGACGGAATTTCCTGCTCCACGATCTCCCAAGCAGGCCCCACCTCGAGCGGCAGGTCGAACAGCGAGCAGAACTCGGCGGGCGATTCGAGCCCGGAGACGAGGCGTGCCACCTCGTGCGCCGCGACAATCACCCGGTCGTGGGGCAACCCGGCCTCGCCGATGACGGAGATCACCTGAAATTCCTCCTCCGTCTCGAGGATGGCCGCGCCCACGAGTCCGGCGGACCGGGTCGACACGATCGCCCGATCACCCGGCGGATGGATCTGAAAGACCTCTTTGATCTCCTGCGCCCACGGACACTTTCCGAGTCTCCAGGCGGGCTCCGACCACAGCGGCTGTTGCCATTTTCCGCTGACCGCCAGTGCCGAGGCCAGGAGCAGGACGCAATTGGGATCGAGCGTGACGGGAAACCGGTCGATCTGATCGTTAGTCGCCTGCCGAGCCCACTCATCGGCGACGGCCTGCGCCGGGATTGCGCCGCGCTCGACCGCGAGCGACAAGGCGTCGCGCCAGCGTCTCAGGTCGTCTCCGAGATAGGCCTCACGGCTCCACATGGCAACGGCCTGGTGGATTGCGGGGTGGGGAATCTCGAGCAGTGAGGCGGCGAATTCCGCGGCCTCCGCCGCGCCGCAGCCGAGCGCGCGCTCCAGCTCCGCGCGATCGTTCCCGGTCGCAAAGGGAGCGATCAAGGCGAGGAGCATGTACGCTCCGAGAGGCGACGCCACCCTGTGACCGGGGCCCAGGGCGGCGTGGAAGCGGGCCGCGTAGTCCGAGAGCGGATCACAGCGGATGTCGGTCGTGGGGCTCATGGATTCTCCGCATGCGCGAACGGCCCGCCCCGGGGGCCGGGACGAGCCGACGCGCTGCAGTTACTTCGCCTTAAAGATCGGCTTACGCTTCTCGACGTACGCGGTCAGGCCTTCTTTCGCGTCCTCGCTCTGGAACAGGAGCTGCTGCAGCTCGCGCTCGATCGCCAGCGACTCGGAGAACGGCACCTCGGCGCCCGACTGGACCGCGCGCTTGATGTTGCCGACCGCCTTTGCGGCCTTGTTCGGCGGGCAGAACTGCGCGGCGTATTCCATGACGTGATCCATGAAGGATGTCGTCTTTCCGTCCTTCTCGGCCTTGTCATCGTGGATGGACGTAATCATGCCCAGGTCGAGCGCTTTCTCGAAGTCGAACGTCTCGCCCGTGACCATGAGCTCGAGCGCCTTCGACTTGCCGACCAGGCGGGCCAGCCGCTGGGTGCCGCCCGTGCCCGGCAGCACGCCGAGCGTCACCTCGGGAAGTCCGGTCTTGCCCGCGCCGCGGCGCGCGATGCGCAGGTCCGCCGCCATCGCGATCTCGAGGCCGCCGCCGACGCAGTGTCCGTTGATCGCGGCGATCACGAGCTTGGGCGTCTGCTCGAGGCGGATCAGGGTCTCGTTGGCGTGCAGGCAGAAGAAGTATTTGAAGTAGGGATCGACGGTCTGGAGCATGTTGATGTTCGCGCCCGCACAAAAAAACTTCTCGCCCGCGCCCGTGATGACGATGACGTGAACTTCGGCGTCGAAGCGCGCCTTGATGATGCATTCGTCGAGGTCCTTCATCATCTCGTGCGTGTAGGTGTTCGCCGGCGGATCGCTGAGCGTGAGGACGGCGATGCCGCCCTCCTTCTTGTACTCGACCAGCTTCGCGGCATTGGCCGTCGTCGACATCGTGGGTCTCCCTTCGTGAATGGTTACAGCCGTTCGAACAGCAC
>JBKJOC010000009.1:0-8098 GCA_046595725.1 Candidatus Eiseniibacteriota bacterium | reverse complement strand
GGCCCTCCCGTCGCAACGCCAGGGCCCACCGCGTCGATCCGTCCCACGACCTCGAAGCCGAGCACGCACGGGGGAGGCGGCGCCTCGGGGTAGGACCCCTGCCGCGCCAGGATGTCGGCGAAATTGATCCCCGAGGCTTCGACCGCGACTCGAACCTGGCCCGGTCCGGGCACGAGATCGGGACGATTTTCCATGGCGAACGCCGACCCGGAAGAACCGTGTCGCAGCAGCACCAGTGCCTTCATCGAGTCCCTGGACCCTTCGGCTGAGGATGGGTTGACTGCACGGCGGATGAAGTCCGCCCTTTCGCCCCGTCCCCGGATGTGTTGAGAATGGAGGAGGAGGCAACACGAATGGGACAACAACCCGAGTTTACCCCGAGTGACGATCCGGAACCGCACCGAACCCGACGTCGCGAGATCCTCGCGGCGCACCCCGAGGTTCGGGCCCTGGTGGGACCGGCGCGATCCACCTCGATGTTCATTGTGGGAGTCGTGGCCCTGCAGTTGGCCATCGCGCTCGCCTTGCGAAGCGCCCCGTGGTGGATCCTGCTGCCCAGCGCGTATGTCGTGGGGGCGATCCTGAACCATGCCCTGTTCGTGCTGATCCACGAATGCACGCACAACCTGGTCTGGCAGGGCACGCGGGCGAATCGCCTGCTGGCCATCCTGGCGAACGTGCCGATCGTGTTTCCCGCCGCCATGTCGTTCCGCAAGTATCACCTGCTTCACCACAAGTACCAGGGGGACCTCGAGTACGACGCCGATCTCCCCAGCCCCGGCGAGGCCCGCCTGATCGGGAACTCGTCATTGCGCAAGGCGCTCTGGATGCTCTTCTTCATCGTGTTCGAGGCGCTCCGCCCCGTGCGCATGAAGAAGGTCCAACTCTTCGACGGCTGGACTCTGGCCAATACCGTGTTGATGATCCTGTTCGCCTCTGCGCTGGTCTGGTTCGGGGGCTGGATGCCGCTCCTCTACCTCGTACTCTCGACGATCTTCGGGGTGGGCCTGCATCCGGTGGGCGCGCGCTGGATCCAGGAGCATTTCGTGATCCGGGTCGGCCAGGAGACGAATTCCTATTACGGTCCGTGGAATCGCCTGGCGTTCAATGTCGGCTACCACAACGAGCACCATGACCTGATGACCGTGCCGTGGTCGCGGCTCCCGCGCCTGCGCTCGATCGCGCCGGAGTTCTACGACGGCCTCTATGCCCACCGGTCCTGGTCGCGGCTCCTGATCCGGTTCATTCGCGAACCCGCCTTGACGCTGCACAGCCGCGTCGTGCGCACAGGTCCCGGCTCCTCCCCGGACGCTGCCCCGGAGCTCGTCCCTCCTTCCCGCGGACTCGAGGGATCGCCCGTCCAATCCTCGACCTGATCGCCGAGCGGCTACTCGTACCGTAGCGCCTCGATCGGGTCGAGCCGGGACGCTCGGATCGCCGGCAGCATGCCGAAGCCGATCCCGACAGCGGAGCAGAACACGAGCCCGATGATTGCCCACTCGAGCGGCACCCGCGGCTCGAAGTGCGTGAAGACGGCGACCAGATTGCCCAGTCCAAAGCCAAGCACGACCCCGATGACGCCCCCGATGTTGCAGAGGACGACCGCCTCGAGCAGAAACTGCATGCGAATGGTCGACGCCTTCGCCCCGAGCGCCTTGCGCAGGCCGATCTCCCTCGTGCGCTCCGTCACCGCGACCAGCATGATGTTCATGATGCCGATCCCGGCCACGATCAGGGCCACGATGCCGATCAGGAAGGCCGCGAGCTTGAGTCCGGCGCTCATCTTGTTGAATTGCGTGATCAGGGATGCGCTGCTGAAGAAATCGAAGTTGTCCTCGTCGCCCGGGCGGACCCCTCGCTCATGCCTGAGCACCTGGCGGGTCTGCTCGATCGCGTCGTCCAGCAGCGCGGGCGTCTTCGAGCGGATGGTGATGTTGACCGAGCGCGCCATGCCGTTGCGGTCCGTGAATCCATAGACACTCAGGAACGTCGTGACTGGGAGCAGCACGTAGTTGTCGAAGTTCCCACCAAACGCCGACTTCTTCTCGTCGAATACCCCGACTACGCGGTATTTTCGGTGGTCCACGAGGACATCGCGCCCGACCGGGTCCGTGAACGGGAACAACTTCCTGGCGATCGCGTGCCCGATCACCGCCACGCGCCCGGCAGCGCGGACGTCCATGGGCGAGAGATTTCGGCCCATCCCGACGAAGTGCGTGTTGTTGGGCGCGTATTCGGGTGTGCCGCCCACGATCGCGATATTCGGGTTGGTCGCCTCGCCTTTGTACTCGACGACAAACCCGAAGTCCCACAGCTCGGATCCGACCAGATCCACCGACGAAACCCGCTCGCGGATGAGCGAAGCTTCCTTCAGCGTGAGCGGCGGTCGGCGCATCGCACGCCGTCGCACCGCGTCCGAGGCAAATCCGCCGGCTGGCCACTTCTGCACCTGGAATGTCTGCGAGCCGAGGACGCTCATCTCCCGCTCGAACGTCGCCTGGACGAGCGCGAGCGCCGTCATGACGGCGATGATCGAGGCGACGCCGAGAACAATGCCCACCAGAGTCAGCGCCGAGCGCAGCCGATTGGACACCAGCGCGTGCAGGGACTGGGTGAGGACTTCACGCGGATCCATGAAAGGTGCCTCCATCGTCATTCACGCCGCAACGCCTCGACGGGATCGAGCTTCGCCCCGCGCAGCGCGGGGGCCATGCCGGCCGCCACTCCGACGATGATCGAGAGCAGGATCGCGGCCGCCACGATCGGCACCGACGGACTCGCGGGCATGAGCGTGGCATTGATCACAAAGGTCACGATCGTGGCGAGCGCGATCCCGACAGCCCCGCCAACCAGGCAGATGAGCGACGACTCGAAGAGGAACTGCAGCAGGATGCTCTTCCGGGTCGCACCCAACGCCTTGCGCAAACCGATCTCGTGGGTGCGCTCGGTAACCGACACGAACATGATGTTCATGACTCCCACGGCTCCCACGAACAGCGAGACACCCGTGACCAGCAGCCCGACCAGGAGCACGATTCCCATCACGTTGCTGAACGTCCCGAGCAGTGAGTCGAGCTTGTTGATCGAAAAGTTGTCGGGCGCAACCGGGCGAAGCTGGCGGAGCTTGCGCATCTCCCCGATGACGGTGTACTCGAGGTCATCCATGGCCTCGTTGCTCGGCGCCTTGACCGCGAGGTTCAGGTCCATCTGGCCGGCGTGACTCCCGAAGACTCTCTGGTAGGTCGTGATCGGGATGAAGATCTGCCGATCGAAGTTGGGTCCACCCAAAAAGCTGCCGCCCTGCTTTTCCATGACGCCGATCACCTGGAAATCGGCACGGCCGATCCGCAGCTTCTTGTGCAGGGGATCGATGCCGCGGAACAATCCGTCCTTGATGTCGCGGCCGATCACGCACACCCGACGTTTCGAGAACACGTCGAACGGCATCAGGAAACGGCCGAACTCCGGCTGGGCCGCCGACATCTGGAGTTGCTTCTCGGTCGTTCCCAGGATCGTGACGCCCTCGGTCGTCTCCGAAACGTATTTGACGTCCGCTTGCGTGCTGAGCGTGGGGTTCACGATCGCCCGACCCCGCAGGCGCGCCTCCAGCGCCCGTGCCTCATGCAGGTCGAGCTGCGGGCGGTTCCGGTAGAGGAAGAAGTCGTTCACCACGACCCAGGGCATGCGCGACACGTAGAGCACGTCGGTTCCGACCGCCGAGAGACTTTGCCTGAAGCGGTTCTGGAGCCCGTTGACGGCAGTCATCGTGGTCACGACCGCAACAATGCCGATCACGACGCCCAGCGTCGTGAGCGCGCCCCGGGCCTTGTTGGCGCCGAGCGCGCGCAAGGCGATGCCGAGGGAGTCACGTGCGACGACAGGGAGTTTCATGCCGACCAGCCCTACTCCCTCGACGCGGTCGCGTCCGCCTTGTCAGGAGGGCGCTCGTTGTTGACGCGAATTTGTGCGCCGTTCGCGAGGTCCTTCGAGATCGCCCGGTAACTCCCCGAAACGACGACATCGCCCTCCTTGAGGCCGCTCAGGACCTCGATCCGATCCTCGCTCTGAATGCCGGTGGTCACCTGGCGGGCGACGGCCCGGTCCTTGTCGACCGCGAACACGACTTCCACGAAGCCGTCGCGATCGGGCTTGTACCGGGCCTCGGCGTCCTTGCGCTTCTCGCCCTTCTTGAGGAGCTGGTCGACCGTGCGCAGCGCAACGCACTGCAGCGGCACGCTCAGGGCGCGGTCGTTGGTCCTGGTCACGATGTCCGCGGTTGCGGTCATGCCGGGTCGAAGGGTCTTCGGGGGATCGATGATGCTGACCTTGATCTCGAACTCCGTCTTTTGCTGGGTCGTCCCGCTGCCGGACTGGTTCGCACTACTGCCGATCTCGCGCACCGTGCCGTGGAGCACGGGGCCGGAGAGGGCGTCGACCTGGATCTCCACCGCCTGGCCCGGCTTGATGTTGACGATGTCGTTCTCGTCGACGTCGACTTCCGCCTCCATCTCGGAGAGGTCGGCGATGACCAGGATGACATCCGACTGAAACTGGGATCCAAGGGCGATCTCCCCCAACTCCTTGTTCAAGGAGCTGACCGTGCCTGACATCGGCGCGTAGATCGTGGTCTTCGACAGGTCGTCGCGCGCCTGCTTGAGCGCGGCCCGCGACTGCGCCACCAGCTCGAGCGCAGCCTTGTGCCGCGGAACCTCGACCTGGTAGGCATTTTCCTTCGCGTCGAAGATCGATTGGGCCTCCATGCCGCGGGCGAGAAGGGCCTTCGACCGCTCCAGTTCCCTCAGCGCGTTCCGCATGTTTTGACCCGTGAGCGCGCCGTTCGCCTGGGCGGAGCGAACGCTTGCCTGGCCGCTTTCGACGGCGGCAAGATAACGATCGCGATCCAATTCGACGAGGAACGTCCCCTTCTCCACCCACTGGCCCTCCTGGACGGCGAGTCTCGTGATGCGCGCGCTCACGTCGGCGCTGATCTTGACCTGGGTCCGAGGCTCGATCTTGCCCGTGCCGTTGACCGTCTGGACGATCCGTTCCCGGCTCACCTTCGTGGTCTGGACCTCGACGTCTTTCGACCCGCGCGCGCGGACCATGACCACCGCCCCGGCCACCCCGACCAGGGCGATGGCGCCAATGACCCACAGCAGTCGGCGGTTCTTCTTCATGCAGTCTCCAGGAATTGGGGGTCGGACGCGCGGAAGCGGCTCGCGTTGTGCCTAGTCGATACGGCGACGGGCGGGCTTTGGTTGCTCACCCAAACGTCCTTGCCCGGGCGGCCGGATGCCCCGGGGCGAGCAGTCTACACCCTGATCCCGGTCAAGACCCGCCCGTTGAGGAGGATTGATTGCCTGGATCCATGCGATTACCCTCTGGGCCGGCTCACTCACACCGCAGGCGGACAAGGAGGCAAGGCTTGCCGCCGTCCCCAACACTTCGCCCGATCGCCTGGATCTTGATCGCGCCTGCCCTTTCGGGTTGCAGCTCCTGGCGGGGGTCGTATCCGGGCCCGGCGGCTCAGGGCGTGCCGGCCGATTCTCTCCAATCAAGCACGCTGATCCCCTACGGGATCAAGCTCCACGGCGTCAGCGACTAAGGTCACGAATGCGCGAAGAGGCGCTCGAGGCGCTCCAGCGAGACACGTTCGGATTCTTCTTGAAGGAGACGAATTCCGCCAACGGCCTGGTGCCTGACAACACGCGCCCTGGCGCCCCGTGCAGCATCACCGCCGTTGGCCTGGCGCTCGCCGCGTATGCGGTGGGAGCGGATCGCGGGTTCATCACTCGCGCTGACGCCGTACGGCGCACGCTGACGACGCTGCGCTTCTTCTGGAACAGCCCGCACGGCGATGAGCACGATGCCACCGGCTACAAGGGTTTCTACTACCACTTTCTTGACATGCAGACTGGACGGCGCGCCTGGCGCTCCGAGTTGTCCACGATTGACACGACCTTCCTGCTCGCTGGGGCCTTGCTCGCCGCCGGCTACTTCGATCGAGAGACGGAGGACGAGAGGGAAGTCCGGGCACTTGCCGACGCGCTCTACCGCCGCGCGGACTGGCAGTGGGCGCAGAACGGGGACCTTGCCGTTTCGCACGGATGGAGACCTGAGAAGGGCTTTCTACGGTACCGGTGGAAAGGCTACAACGAAGCGATTCTCCTCTACGTCCTTGGACTGGGCTCGCCGACCTACCCGCTCCCCGCGGCTAGTTACGCGGCCTGGACGGAGACCTATCGCTGGAAGACTTTGTATGGGATGCCGTTCCTCTATGCGGGCCCACTCTTCATTCATCAACTTTCGCACATCTGGATCGACTTTCGAGGCATTCAGGACGATTTCATGCGTGGATACGGCATCGACTATTTCGAGAACAGCCGCCGCGCCACCTACGTCCAGCAGGCCTATGCGATCCGCAACGCGAGAGGTTTCAAGGGCTACGGCGAGAATTGTTGGGGCATCACGGCAAGCGATGGCCCCGGCCCGGCAACCCGAATCATTGACGGTGTTGAGCGTCGCTTCCATGCTTATCGGGCGCGCGGCGTCCCGTATGGACCGGATGATGGCACCATCGCCCCGTGGGCAGCGATTGCGTCGCTACCGTTCGCGCCGGAGATCGTGCTTCCCGCGATCCGCCACTTTAACGAGTCGTATCCGGAGATGATCAGCGAGTACGGATTCAAGTGCAGCTTCAATCCCACCCTTACGGAGGGGACGCCGGGCGCTCGCGGTTGGATTTCCAGCGGCTACTACGGGATCGATCAGGGTCCGATCGTGCTGATGATCGAAAACTATTGCTCAGGTCTCATCTGGCGGCTGATGCGCAAGTGCCCGGCCATGGTCGAAGGGTTGCGACGGGCGGGATTCACGGGCGGCTGGCTGAACCCGGGTCTGATCGCCCGCGGAGGGTGAGGATCCTCGCAGCTTCGCGGTCCCCGAATAGGAGTTACTTCAACACAGAGGAGAGACGAACATGCGGATAGCCAAGGACGACGTGGACGTCAAGATGTCGATCCCGGGTGCCGTGATCCGTCAGCGTACGGATTTCGGCGACGTCACGGGATTGAGCAAGATCAGCTGCGAGTATTTCAGTCTCTCGGCGGGCGTCGATACCACCCCCCTGTTCCTGGGACTGGAAGGCAACTTGTGCCAGTGCCCCCACTGGGGCTTCGTCCTGAGCGGCCAACTGACCACGACCGACGCGGACGGGGCTCAGGAGTCGGTCAACGCGAACGACCTGTTCTACTGGCCACCCGGACACAACGTGAAGGTCGACGCGGACGCAGAGATCGTCATGTTCAGCCCCCAGCGCGAGCACAGCCAGGTCATTGACCACATGATCAAGAAGGTAACGAGCTAGTAGGGTCGATCTCAGGCTGCCAACCGGGGCCACTGAGCGCAGGTCAGGTCGTGCTCGATGGGTGGTACGGGTCAGTCGTCACCGATGACGGCCGATGCGACGACCGTCGCGAGGGCGGTCAGTACCCCGAGGCCCAGCCCCGCGTACGAGCCCGCTCGCACGCCGACCCAGTGCTCGGTGAGGACTCCCTTCTGGGGAACGGTCTCCGGCTCTCCGGAAAGCCACGAGGTCCCGCCTCCGGGGAGGTCGATGCGCGTGAAGGTCGAGCGCGACACTTCGCTGTACGGAGTCACGCTCGTGCGCACGAAGAACACGCCCCAATCGCGATAACTGAGCGACGCGTCCAACGCAAACCCCGGGGCCTTCCCGTAAGTCGAGGTGTAGATCTGCATGTCCCAACTTGGTTGCTCCAGCGGAAAGCTCTTGAACGGCCGGCCATGGACAATGACCCCGGGAGCGAGATCGAGCGCGAGGGATGGGTTCAACCGGATTCGTCCCACAGGAGACAGGGTGACGGTGGCGACCTCGTCATGAGTGATGGTCACCATGGCGCCCAGCGCCGTCCGCTCGCCGAGATTACGCATGAGACCGACGTTCCAGATCCGTCCGAAGGCAGCACCATTTTTCGGCTGCGCGGCCAGGGCGACACCGAACTCCGTGATCGGAAACCAGTCGCAGCTCGCGGTCGGCCCAGGCCGGAAACAGAATCCTTGTGAACTGGAGGCGGGGGTT
>JBKJOC010000243.1:0-4312 GCA_046595725.1 Candidatus Eiseniibacteriota bacterium | reverse complement strand
CGCGGGCACGCCGTGGAGTTGCGCGTGGAGGACGCGCGGCGTGCGCGAGAGGACGGCGAGAACTTCGTCCAGGACGACGTCCATCAGGCGAGGCGCTCGAGCACGAGCTCGGCGGGGTAAGGCGCCGCAGCCTCGATCCGGTATGCAGCAGCGCCTGCGCGCTCGAGGTCGCCCGGCGCGTTCTCGCGCACATGAAGGTGGGCGACGGGCTCGCCAGAGTCCACCCGATCTCCGACCTTCTTCGCCAGCACGATCCCGACCGCGGGATCGATCGCGTCCTCCTTCCGCGCGCGACCGCCGCCCAGGCGGACAACCAGTTCGCCCAGGGCGTACGAGTCGATCGCGTGGACGAAGCCGGCGGCCCTGGCTGTCACGGTCACAACGACGGGCGCCTGCGGCAGGAGCCTGGTGTTGTCGATGGTGGCGACGTCCCCGCCCTGGGCGGACACGATGGCCCGGAAATGATCGAGCGCCGCCCCCGAGGCGAGCGCCTGCTCCGCGCGGACGCGCGCCGCCGCAGCGTCGGGATCGATCCCGGCGAGCACGAGCATCTCGGCCGCGAGCGCGAGCGTGAGTTCCCGCACGTCCTCCGGGCCGCCGCCGCGCAGGATGTCGACCGACTCGGCGACCTCGAGTGCGTTGCCGATCGCAAGCCCGAGCGGCTGGTCCATGTTGGTCACGAGCGCGGTCGCGCGCTTGCCCATGCTCCTCGAGACCGCGATCAGCCCGAGGGCGAGCTTGCGCGCGTCGGCGCGCTCGCGCATGAACGCGCCGCGGCCGGTCTTGACGTCGAAGACGACCGCGTCCGTGCCCGAGGCGTACTTCTTGGAGAGGATCGACGCGATGATCAGCGGGATGCACTCGACGGTCGCGGTCACGTCGCGCAGCGCGTAGAGCTTGCCGTCGGCGGGCGCCAGCTCGGCGGTCTGGCCGCCGAACGCGAAGTGGCGCTCGCCCACGAGGCGCTTGAAGTCGATGATCGAAAGCCGGGGGTCGAATCCCGGGATCGACTCCAGCTTGTCGAGCGTCCCGCCCGTGTGGCCGAGCCCGCGGCCCGAGATCATGGGCACGAACGCGCCGCAGGCGGCGACCAGCGGCGCGAGCGGGAGCGAGATCTTGTCGCCCACCCCGCCGGTCGAGTGCTTGTCGACGGTGGGGCCGGGCAGGTCGTCGAACTTGATCACCTCGCCCGAGTGGAGCATGGCGTCGGTGAGCTCGAGCGTCTCTTCGTCGGACAGGCCCTTGAGGAACGCGGCCATGAGCCACGCGGCGACCTGGTAGTCGGGAACCTCGCCCGACGTGAACGCACCGACGAACGCGCGAACGGCGCCCGGGGCATGCCGGGCGCCGTCGCGTTTCTCGCGGATGAACGAGCGGGCCTCGAACACTAGTACGCGCCCTCCACCTTCTCCCCGCGGAGGATCTTGATCGAGGCGCTGGTTCCGAGGCGCGTGGCGCCGGCCGCGATCATCTTCTTGGCGTCGTCCTGGTTTCTGATGCCGCCGGCGGCCTTGATGCCCATGTCCGCGCCGACCACTTCGCGCATCAGCTTGACGTCGTCGAGCGTGGCTCCCCCGCCGGCGAAGCCGGTCGAAGTCTTGACGAAATCCGCGCCCGCCGCCTTCGCCAGCGAGCAGCCGGCGATCTTCTCCTCCTGCGACAGGAGTGTCATCTCGAGGATGACCTTGCTGACGATGTGGGGACCGCAGGCCTCGACCACGGCACGGATGTCGCGCTCGACCAGGGCGTGGTCCTTCGACTTGAGTGCGCCGATGTTGATCACCATGTCGATCTCGCGCGCGCCGTTCTGGATGGAGCGGCGGGTCTCGAACGCCTTGACCTCGGGGAGCGTCGCGCCCAGCGGGAAGCCGACGACGGTGCAGACCTTGACGGACGAGTCCTTGAGCAGCTCGGCCGAGAGCGTGACCCACGTCGGATTGACGCACACCGAGGCGAAGCAGTTCTCGGCCGCCTCCTTGCACAGGCGCGTGATCTCATCTCGCGAGGCCTCGGGCTTGAGCAAGGTGTGATCGATGCGTGCGGCCACTCCGCTCGCATCCGGCGGGCAGAAGCCGAGCGCGGAACTCGCGCGGGTCGCGCCCACCGAAAACGCGGTCTGAAGCTCGACGCCGCAGTGGTCGGGGCACGGTCCCCAGGCATCGCAGCGCCCGCAGCCGGGAGCGCCCGCGGTCGAGCGCCGGTCGACCGCGTAGGCGTGCATCGCGGAGGCGGTCTCCTTCGGTTCAGCAGTGCCCGAGAGCTCGGCCATCACGATGCGCGTGATGCGGTCGACCAGCTCGTCGCGATTGGCGATCATGGAATCAGGTCCGGTAGGTCTTGAAGGGGCGCGGCGCCAGCTCGGACAGGGTGTGATCCTCGACCGGGGCGTTCGCGACGACGAGATGGATCGCCAGGTCGTCCGCGAATTCCAGCATGACCTGCCGGCAGGCGCCGCAGGGCGGCGTCGGCGACTCGGCCAGGGTGGCGATCGCGATCGCCTCGAACTCGCGCTCCCCCGCCGCGACGGCGGTGAAGATCGCGACCCGCTCGGCGCAGATCGAAAGCCCGAGCGAGGCGTTCTCGACGTTCACGCCTTTGAAGACCTTGCCCGAGCGCGTCAGGAGCGCGGCGCCGACACGAAACTCGGAATAGGGCGCATAGGAGTTGAGCAGCGCGGTGCGAGCCTCCGCGACCAGCGCGTCGGTGTCCTTGCTCAAGCCGCCGTTCCCTTGGCCCGGGACTTCTTCGCCTTGCCCGGAGCGCGATCGGGCTCCCCGGCCGAGACCAGGTTCGCGAGGCGGGCCAGCAGGCGGCGCTGCTCCCCGTCCCCATCGAACGAAACGCGATAGGCGAGATCGTCGCCCGCGCCGGAAACGGCAAGGACAAGCCCAGCGCCGAACTTCGCATGCAGCACCCGTTCACCGACGCGAAACGCCATCGCCTGCCTCCCTCGTGACCTCGTGGTGATTCCGCGGGGCCACCGCGGGATCCATCTCTCCGACCAGCGTGATCACGCGCCAGGGGCGACCGCCCCGCAGGTAGACGCGCGTGACGCGCTTGCCGATCGTGCACAGGACTTCGTACGGCAACGTCTCGCTCCAGCGCGCGAGTTCCTCGACGGGAAGGGCCGTCCCGTTCTGCCGGCCGAACAACAGGACCGGAGCGCCGGGCTCGGGCATGCGGCCCGTGGCCTGGGCCAGGTCCGTCAGGTCGAGCATCGTCAGGTCCATCGTGACCCGTCCCACGATCGGAACCCGCTGTCCGGCGACCAACATAGCACCCCGGTTCGAACAGAGCCACGAGTAGCCGTGGCCGTAGCCCACGGGAACGACCCCGATGATGCTGTCCCGCGCGGTGACGAACGTGCGCCCGTAGGACACCGGGCGCCCTGCGCGGACGCGCCGGACCTGGACCAGGCGGCTCTGGAACGACATTGCGGGGGTCAGGCCCGGGTCCGTGCCCGAGGGAGGGACGAGCCCGTAGGCCGCAAGCCCGGGGCGCACCAGGCCGAGGTGGCTTTCCGGCAACCTCAGGGTGCCGGCGGAGTTCGCGGCGTGGACGAGCGGCGGCTTGAGCCCCCTCGCGCCGAGCGCGGCCAGGATCTCCTCGAAGCGCGCGAGTTGCTGGCGCGTGAACGTCGGGTCGTCGGCATCGGCATCGGGGAAGTGCGTGTAGACCGATCCCACGCGCAGGCCGGGGAGCGCGTCGACCGCGACCAGGAAGTCGACCGCCTCGGTGGCGTCGATGCCGGTGCGGCCCATGCCGGTGTCGATCTCGACGTGCACCCGACACGCGCGGCCGTGCGCCATGGCGGCGGCCGACAGCGCGCGCGCGAATTCGAGCGAAGGCAGCGTGACCTCGAGCCGGTGGTCGAGCGCCAACGGGATCTCGCTCTCGAGCAGCGGGGACAGCACCCAGACGTCCTCGGTGAGGTCCGCGGCGCGGAGCTGCATGCCCTCGTGCAGCGTCGCGACGCCGAATTGGCGCACTCCGCGAGCGGCCGCCGAGCGGGCGACCTCGACCGCGCCGTGGCCGTATGCGTCCGCCTTGACGACCAGCAGGATCTCGCGCCCGGGGCCGATGGCCCGCTTGAGCGCTTCGAGGTTGGAATCGAGGATATCGAGGTCGACTTCGACCCAGGTCGAGAACGGCACGCGGCCTCCGCGGGGCGTCCGCGCGGGCACGGGCGCGGGAAGCGCAGTTTACCATGTTCGCCGCCTTGGACTATCCTGCGGGCAATGACCCCATCCGATCGCAATTCCTTTGACCGTGGCCAGGGCTTCCTCGAGCTGTGGGACGTGCTCCGCCGCCT
>JBKJOC010000136.1:0-5074 GCA_046595725.1 Candidatus Eiseniibacteriota bacterium | reverse complement strand
GAGATCACGCAGGTGCCGCTGGCCGAGGCCACGGGGACGCTCAAGACGGTCCCCGCCTCGTTCTACGAGATGATGGGCGGGATCGCGGGCTGATTCCAACAGCAGGGGCGCGTCGCGCCCGGAGGTTCGGATGGGGATCAAGGTCGCGATCAACGGTTTCGGACGGATCGGCAGGCTGGTCGTGCGCGCCGCGCTCAAGCGCAAGGCGAACCTCGAGTTCGTGGCGGCGAACGACGTCACGGACGCAGCCACGCTGGCGCACCTCCTGCAGTACGACTCGGTGCACGGCGTCTGGCCGGAGCCGGTGACCGTCGAGGGCGACACCGTCAAGGTGGGCGGCCAGACGATCCGGATCCTCAAGGTCAAGGACCCGGCGGCGCTGCCCTGGAAGGAACTCGGCGTCGACCTCGTGCTCGAGGCGACCGGGATCTTCACCGACCGGGAGCAGGCGGCGGCGCACCTCGCAGCCGGGGCCCGCGTCGTGGCGGTGTCCGCGCCGTCCAAGGGTGCCGACGCGACGCTGGTGATCGGCGTCAATGACGACGCCTACCAGAAGGGCAAGCACCAGGTTGTCTCCGTCGCCTCCTGCACCACGAACTGCCTCGCGCCGATCGCCAGCGTGCTGCACGAGGCCTTCGGCATCGAGCGCGGCCTCATGACCACGACCCACGCCTACACCAACGACCAGAAGATCCTCGACCTGCCGCACAAGGACCTGCGGCGGGCGCGTGCCGCGGCCATGAACATGATCCCGACCTCGACCGGCGCCGCGAAAGCGATCGGGCTCGTCATCCCCGAACTCAACGGCAAGCTCGACGGCGTGGCCATGCGCGTGCCGGTGCCGGACGGCTCCATCGTGGACCTGACTTGCATCGTTTCCAGGGCGACGGACAAGGCCGGCGTCAACGCCGCGATGAAGCAGGCATCGGAGGGGCGCTTCAAGGGCATCCTCCAGTACTCCGAGGCGCCGCTGGTATCGAGCGACATCATCGGCAATCCGCACTCGTCCGTGTTCGACGCGCCGCTCACCGCCGTCATGGGAGGCACCATGGTCAAGGTGTTCTCCTGGTACGACAACGAGTGGGGTTTCTCGAACCGCGTGGTGGACCTGTTCGCGCGCCTGTAACGCGCGCCTGGGAGACGCCGTGGCCGGCACCGCCTTCGATCGCCTGACGATTCGCGACCTCGACGTCGAGGGCAAGCGCGTGCTCGTGCGCGTGGACTTCAACGTGCCGCTCGCCGAGGACGGCACCGTGTCGGACGACACGCGCCTGGTCGCGACCCTGCCGACGCTGCGCTACCTGTTCGAGAAGGGGGCGGCGCTCATCCTCATGTCCCATCTCGGGCGCCCTTCCGGCAAGCCGGAGGCGCGCTGCTCGCTCGCGCCGGTGGCGAAGCGCCTTGAGCGCCTGCTGCGCCAGCCCGTTCCCCTCGCCCCCGACTGCGTGGGCGAGGCGACCGAAGCGATGGCCAGGGCGCTCAAGCCGGGCCAGCTGCTGCTGCTCGAGAACCTGCGCTTCCATGCCGAGGAGGAGGCGAACGATCCGGCGTTTTCCGATGCGCTCGCGCGCCTGGGCGATGCCTACGTCAACGACGCCTTCGGCACCGCCCACCGGGCGCACGCCTCGACCGTGGGCGTGCCCGAGCGCATCCGGCCCGCGGCGGCGGGATTCCTCATGCAGCGCGAGCTCGAGTACCTGGGCAGGGCCCTGAGCGACCCGGCGCGCCCGTTCGCGGCCATCGTCGGCGGGGCAAAGATCTCGAGCAAAATGCCGGTGCTCGAGCACCTCGCCGACTCCTGCGACCGCGTGCTGGTGGGGGGGGCGATGATGTTCACGTTCCTGCGCGCTCTGGGGCTCTCGACCGGCCAGTCGCTGGTCGAGGAGGGCTTCGTAGAGGCGGCGCGGGCGTTCGTGGCAAAGGCGAGGGCGAACGACGTCGACGTGGTGCTGCCGGTCGACGCCCGCTGGTCGATGAGCCTCGCCGGTGACCTGCCGGTGACCGTCCACCCGGTGGGGGCGCTGCCCGAGAAGGGCTATGGCGTCGACATCGGGCCCGAGACCGAGTCGTTGTTCGCCGGCGTCCTGGGCGATTGCCGCACCGTGGTGTGGAACGGACCCATGGGAATCTTCGAGAAGCCGCCCTTCGCCCACGGCACGCTCGCGGTCGCGCGCGTGCTGGCGTCGCTCACGCGCGAGCGCGACGCGATCACGGTCGTGGGCGGCGGCGACTCGGCGGCGGCCCTCGAAAAGGCCGGCCTGACCGATCGCGTGAGCCACGTCTCGACGGGCGGCGGAGCCTCGCTCGAGTTTCTCGAGGGCAAGGTTCTGCCCGGCGTCGCCGCGCTCTCGCCGCGTGCCGGGTCGCAGGCGCCGGCCGAGCCGCCGGTCGCGACTTGAGCCAGCGCCCGCCGGCCCCGCGCCTCGTCGCCGCCAACTGGAAGCTCTACAAGTTGAACGACGAGGCGACCGTGCTCGCGCGCGACCTGGTCGAGCGCCTCATGCCTACGCCCGGCTGCGACGTCGTCCTGTGCCCACCCTTTACCGCGCTCGCCGAGGTGCGCTATGTCCTCGCCGGCACACCGATCGCGCTCGGCGGCCAGAACCTCTACTGGGAGGACGAGGGCGCGTTCACGGGCGAAGTTTCGGGGCCGATGCTCAAGTCGGCGGGCTGCTCGCACGTGATCGTCGGTCACTCGGAGCGCCGCCAGATCTTCGGCGAGACCGACGCCGACGTCGCCAGGAAGACCCGCGCCGCGCTCGCCTCAGGCCTCATCCCGATCGTCTGCCTGGGCGAGACGCTCGAGGAGCGCGAGGGCGGCAAGACGGAGGACATCGTGGCGCGCCAGTTCGAGCGCGGCCCGGCGCAAATCGAGGGCCCCGACGCCGCGCGCATCGTGCTCGCCTACGAGCCGGTGTGGGCGATCGGCACCGGCCGCACCGCCACGCCGGAGCAGGCGGCCGAGGTTCACGCCTTGTTGCGCGCCCGCGCCCGGGCGCTGTGGGGGGATGCCGCCGACCGGCTGCGGATCCTCTACGGCGGGTCGGTCAAGCCGGACAATGCCAGGGCCCTGTTCCAGCAGCCCGAGCTCGATGGCGCGCTCGTGGGCGGCGCATCGCTCAAGGTCGAACACTTCCTGCCGATCGTCGCCGCGGCTGCGAGCGGAGGCGCCTAACCCGCGTTCCGGCGAGGGGTTGACGCGGGCGCGCCGTCCGGGTATCGTGCGTTCGCACGGGGCTCCCGTCGGGGGCCCCTTCTTCACGACTTCCCGAGGACTTCATGGCCGGCTTCCTGTTGGTGATTCATTACATCACGTGCTTCGCGATGGTCCTCGTCATCCTGCTGCAGTCGGGCAAGGGCGGCGGGCTCGCCGGCGCGTTCGGCGGCGGCGGCTCCACGATCTTCGGCGGACGCGGCGCGGGCACCGTGCTGACGCGCGCGACGATGATCCTGGGGGCCCTGTTCTTCGTCACCTCGCTCACGCTCGCGCTCCTGTCGACCCAGGGCGGCGGCGTGGGGTCGAGCAAGAGCCTGATCCAGGAAGAAGCGAAGCGCTCCTCGGCGTCGGAGCCGGCAACGGGTCCGGCCCAGGGCACGACGCCCGCGACCGGACCGCAGCGGCAGACGCTGCCTTCGGGCACGCCGGCGCCGACGCAACAGGCGCCTCCGACCAAGGCGCCTGAGACCAAACCGAATCCGGCCCCGGCGCCGGCGGGATCGCGATAACGCAGCGTGAAGCCGCTCCCCTCAGGAGTTTGCGGCCAGGGAATCGAATGCGTGCCCGGGTGGTGGAACTGGTAGACACGTACGTTTGAGGGGCGTATGGGTAACCCCGTGCGAGTTCAAATCTCGCCCCGGGCACCACGCATGATGCACAGGCCCCGCCCGCGTCCGCGCAGGCGGGGCTTTTCGTTTTCGCGAGGCCGAACCCTGATCCGGAAATGAACCCTCCATGAGCCCACTCGATCGACCGAAGAAGCGTTCCGCCTTCGGCACCTTCGCGCCCAGGCACTGGGCCGGACTCTCGCCCTATGGCCTCGGCAGTCAGAAGCCCGACCATTTCGGCGAGATGTGGAAGACCGCGTGGCAGAACCGTCGCGCCCTGCCCTATGCCTGGAAGATCCTGACCAAGGGTGTGTGCGACGGCTGCGCGCTGGGCACGAGCGGCCTCAAGGACTGGACGATGCCCGGCGTCCACCTCTGCACGGTGCGGCTGAACCTGCTCCACCTCAACACCATGCACGCGCTCGACCCGGCGCGCCTCGCCGACGTCCAGACACTGGCCGGTCGGCCCGGCCGCGAGCTGCGCGCGCTCGGGCGGCTGCGCCATCCGCTGCTGCGGCGCAGCGGGGAGAAGGGCTTCACGCGCATTTCATGGGAGCAGGCATTCGAGCTGGCGGCGGCGCGGTTGCGCCCCGTGCTCGATCGTGACCCGGACCGCTTCGCCTGCTTCGTGACCTCGCGCGGCATCACCAACGAGGTCTACTACGCGCTCCAGAAGGCGACGCGGGCGCTCGGCACCAACAACGTCGACAACTCGGCGCGGCTCTGCCACGCGCCCTCGACACGCGTGCTCAAGAGCATGCTCGGGGCAACGGGTGCGACCTGCTCCTACGTCGATTGGATCGAGAGCGACCTGATCGTGCTGGTGGGCTCGAATGTCGCGAACAACCAGCCCGTGACCACCAAGTATCTCTATTACGCCAAGCAGCGGGGCGCGCAGGTGGTCGAGGTCAACCCGTTCGTCGAGCCCGGGCTCGCGCGCTACTGGATTCCCTCCGTCGCCGAGAGCGCCCTCTTCGGCACCCGGCTCACCGACCACCACTTCGCGCTCGACCAGGGCGGCGACAGCGCGTTCTTCACGGGCGCGCTCAAGGCGCTGCTCGAGACGGACGGCGTGGATCGCGCGTGGATCGCCGCGCACACGGAAGACTTCGCCGCCGTAGAGGCCCAGGCGCGCGCGGCGACCTGGGAGGCGCTCGAAGCCCAGGCGGGCGCGAAGCGGACCGACATCGAGCGTTTCGCCGCGCTCTATCGCAAGGCCGGGCGCGTCGTCTTCGTCTGGAGCATGGGC
>JBKJOC010000096.1:0-3138 GCA_046595725.1 Candidatus Eiseniibacteriota bacterium | reverse complement strand
GGCGTTGTTGCGCACGTCGACCAGCAGCCCGGGAGTGGCCGAGGACAGCGAGACCATGCGCACGCTGACGTTGCGCGTGAGCGCGTCGGTCACGGGGATCGAGAAGAAGCCGGAGGCGTCGGTCGCGCCGGTCGCCAAGACCGCGCTCGTGGTCGCGTCGAACACCTGGACGTCGACGCGGCGCGCGGGCCGGCTGGGCTCGACGCCGGTGAAGCCCGACGGGTCCTGTTCGCGATCCTTGTAAAGGCATTGCCCGCTCGCGATCCAAACCCCCGTGCCGGCAGTGACCGTCAGCACCGGGGAGCTGATCGCGCCGGGAAAGGCCGCAAGTCCACCATGGAGCAGGGCGCGCCGGGCGTCCGGGCCCTTACCGTCGACCAGTACGATGTTCTCGCCGCGGGTATAGCGGGCGCCGTCGGCGGTGACGAGCGTGGCGCGCACATAGACCCGGCGCAGGAGTCCGCGCGGCAGGCGGGCGATGAAATCAAATCGCGTGTGCGCCATCGCGGCCGGCTTGGCGAGCACGCGGCGCAGCATGCCGCCGCCCACCGTGACGCCGGCGGCCGGGACGACCTCGATCGTCAGCGACTCCCCGGGAATGCGCGGCGCGACGTCGATCGTGAACGGCACCGAGCCGCTCGCGCCACCCGGCTGCGCGGTCAGGGTGACCTCGATCGGCGGCAATGGGGGCGTGGCCCGCGCGGCGCGCGGCGCGAGCGTGGATAGGGGCAGCATCAACAACCAGCCGAGCCGGAAGCGACGGGGCATGAACGGTCTCAGGGGAAGGCCTATGATCGAAGGGTTCCACGTTCCATCAGGGCGCGTGCGCCCGACGAGTATACGCTTCGTGACCCGCGGCGGGGGTTGCCATGACGTGTACGAGTCCGTACTGTGCCCCGCGAGGCTGTCCCCGGGGGAGCACCGCGGTCGACATCGAGCGGACGGCCCCGAGATTAATGGTTTTGCAAGTGATTGCCGCACAAGCTTTTGAAGTGGTCGGTGAAACTTGTTTCGCGGTCTTGCGTCCGGCCGCCGGTGGCATGACCCGTGCATGAATGCAGTCCCGGGGCGCACTCTCGTGGTGGCCCAGAGGCCGGCAGATCGGAGGACGTCATGAGCCCGGGCATTGTCGGAAGGGGGTTGCGTGCCACCGGCGTGTTGCTGTTCTGCCTCGGCCTCGCCATGCCGCTGGCCGCGCGCCCCGCGGGCGCCCAGACCGTCTCCGATGTCCAGCGGGCGATCGACGTCACGCAGGGCGTGATCGATCGCGCGGGCGCGCAGCTCACGTGCGCGCCGGGCGAACCGGGACTGGCGTGCGTGTACCTGGGCCAGGCGGTGACGCTCCAGGCGTCCGCGCGCGGCTCGTACGGCTCGGGTTTCCTGAGGGACGCGCTCGCCTTGACGATGCGCGCGCGCGATCGCGCGTACTCGGCGCTGCGCGTCGGCGCCGATGCGACCGGCGGCGAGTTCCTGCGTTTCTCGCTCGAGCGCACCGACGCGCTGCTCGACCGCATCGCCCCGGCCGTGCGGGAATCGGGTGTCGAAGCGGCGCTGCGTCTGCTTGATGTTGCCTACGACGCGCAACGGCGCGCGAAGCAGGCGGCACTCGACGGCCGGCCGCGGGTCGCGATGTCGGCCACCTACCAGGCGCGCGAGCGCGCCATGCGCGCGCTCCGGCTTGCCGACGGGACGCGCGGCGCGTCGCCCGAGCGGGCGCGAGCAATCCTCGACCGCACCGACGACCTGTTGCGCGACGCCGCATGGCTCGAGGGCGCGGGCGCGTCAGCGTCGTTCTACCAGCGCGCGCTCGGGATCGAGGCGCGTGCGCGGACGCGCCTGTCGGCGGGCGACGCCCGCCGCGCGGTCGACCTGTCGCTCGAGGCCCGCGAGGTGCTGAGCCGGGCACTGGGCAAGGCCGATCGCCCGGTCGAGCGCGGGGTCGTCGAGCGCGGGATTGCCGCCAACGCCGCGACCCTCGAGCGGGCCCGCCCAAGGATCGGCGACGACGCCGAGCGCCGGCGCCGCCTCGATCGTGCGGAGGAGCACCAGCGCCGCGCCCAGGACCACCTGCGTGAGGGCCGCCTCGCGCCCGCGCTGGCGGAGCTTCGGGCCTCGAAGGACGACCTGAGCCGACTCGGCTTTTAGACCTCGCGGGAGGCCGGGCTGCGCGCTTCGATCCTGCTTCTTCTGCTTCTGCCGGCATTCGGTTCCGCCAGCGGGCTTCCCGGCGTGGCGCGGGCGCAGGACAGCCTGCGCGTGACGACCGAGGTCGGCCTTGTCTCCGACTACACGAACCAGATTTATTACGAGCAGACCTTCGACAGCACGATCGTCACCGGGCGCGTCGCGGCCTCGGACCCGCGCGCGCGCGTGGTCGCCGAGGTGGTCTCGCGCGTCGTCGGCGCGCGGGGCCGGATCCAGTTCGATGCCTTCAACTCGTTCGGCGGCGGCCCCACCGTGCTGCGCGACGCCGCCCGCGTCACGGCGACGGGTCGGATGTCGTCCGGGTTTCGGGCGCGGGTGGAGGGCGAGTTCGACGCGCGCAGGGACGACACGTTCGACACCAGGCGCGAGGACCGACGCGCCTCGGGCGGCGCCTCGCTCCTGTGGACGACGCCCGATCGCACGACCGCCGCGCGTGCGTTCGGCCGGCTCGAGCGCCTGCGCTCGGCTCAGGGCTCGCTGGTGCTGTTCCCGGACTACGACTACCGGCAGGCCGGCCTCGAGGTCGACCGCTTCGGCATTGCGGGACATGCGAGCGCGGTCTACGCCTACGGGACACGCGCGTTTCCCGACACCGCCGCCCGCGACTACAGAGAGCACACGCTCGCGCTCGACGGCCGCTGGTCGGCGACCGACCGGGTGCGGCTCGAGCTCAATTTATTCAGCGAGCGCCGCGTCGCGTGGGCGCACGCGGCGGCGGGGGACCGGTTCTTGAGCGCTGACGCGGAGGTCGGCATGGTCGCGCGTGCGGGCGAGAAGTACGAATACGGGCCGCGCGCGCGGCTCAGGGGACAGGCATTCGACGCCCCGTCGCCGACGTTCTTCAACGCCTGGATCTGGCGCTACGCGTTCGTGGCCCGATGGCTGCCCGACGCCCTGGCGCGCTTCGAGCTCAAGCCCGAGGTCGAGTTCCTG
>JBKJOC010000380.1:0-5662 GCA_046595725.1 Candidatus Eiseniibacteriota bacterium | reverse complement strand
CGACGTGTCTGCGCCCAAAGCCAGGATTCTTGTCGCCGACGACGAGCCGAACCTGCGCGAAGCCTTGCGCATCCTGTTCGACCGTCATGACTTCGAGGTGCTCGTGGCGGAGGACGGCCAGGAGGCCGTCGACCTCGCCCAGCGCGAGCAGCCCGACGTCATCATCCTCGACGTCATGATGCCGCGTCTCGACGGGTACGGGGCCTGCCAGGCCCTGCGCGCGCATTTCCGCACGCGCCACATCCCGATCGTGATGCTGACGGCCAAGGGCACCGACGACGACAAGCTGGCGGGACTTCAGGGCGGCGCCAACGACTACATCACCAAGCCCTGGTCCAGCCGCGAGTTGGTCCAGCGCGTGCGCAATCACCTCGAGTGGTCCAAGAACCAGCGCGCGGTCAGCCCGCTGACCGGGTTGCCGGGCAACCTGTCCATCGTCGCCGAGCGCCAGCGCCGGGTCGACGAGGGGCTGGCCTTCGCCCAGATCTTCCTCGACCTCGACAACTTCAAGGCGTTCAACGACCGTTACGGCTTTCCCGTCGGCGACACCGCGATCCGCGCTGTCGCCGAGGTGCTGGTCGACGTGGTGCAGACCCAGGGGCTCCCCGGCGACTTCGTGGGCCACATCGGCGGCGACGACTTCTGGCTCCTGACCGAGCCCGCGCGCGCGGAAGACCTGGCCGAGGCCATCAAAGACGGCCTCGACTTGCGCATGCCCCTGCTCTACGACGACGAGGACCGGGCGCAGGGATTCGTGCGCGTGCTCAGCCGCCGCCACGAGCTCGAGAACTTCCCGCTCATGAGCGTCACGATTGCGGTCGCGCTCTACGACCCGCAGACCGGCGCTCACCTGGCGCAGGTCGACGACGCGCTCTCCGAACTCAAGCAGTACGGCAAGAGCCAGTTGGGATCAGTTGTGGTGACGGAGCGCCGCCACGCCGGCGACGTCCTGAGGGAAGCCGCGGGAGCAGAGTTGCCCACCCGGCACAAGAAGAGCGCCTGATGCCGCCTCGCACCCCCTCCGCCGGCGCTTCGCGCCAGGATGGTGCGTTGCCGCGCCTGGCGGAGGTCGCGTTCGCGTGCGCGCGCACGAACGACCTGGCCGCGCTCATCGAGCTCGCCGGCGACGCCTGCAAGGATCTCGTCGGCGGGAGCGAGTGGCGCTTTCTCTCGGTTCATCCCGAAAGCGGCGCGCTCTCGCTGGGCGCGCCCGACGCCGGGGGCCCTGTCGTCCTGCCCGAGCCCTTTGGCGCGCTCGAATGGCTGCTCGCGCACGAGGCGCCTTTGTGGGCGACGGCGGCCCGAGTCGGCGATCCCTCGCTCGAAGGCCAGCTCTGGGACGCGGCCCCCGCCGCCCTTCTCGGCTGGCCGGTGGCGAGCACGGACGTCCTGCGCGGACTGCTCGTGGTCGCGTTCGACCTGTCCGCCGCCCGGAATGAGGCGCCGCCCGAGGCGGTCGCGCCGCGCATCGTGTGCGATCAGCTTGCCCTCGCCCTCGAGCGGCATGCGCTGGCGGTCGAGTCGGCGCGCAAGGCGGAGTCCATGGTCCAGCTCAAGGAGCGCGCGCAGTCCGGCGAGGCCATGTTCTCCGAGCTGATCGCGGTCGTGGCACACGAGATTCGCACGCCCCTGACCTCGATCAAGGCCTACACCGAGACCCTGATCGACGCGCCCGCGACCGAGTTCGAGCAGCGCAGGTCGTTCCTCACCGTGATCGACGAGGAATGCGACCGGCTTGCGCGCCTGGTTTCCGACGCCCTCGACCTCTCCCGACTCGAGGCCGGACACCGCGCGCTCAAGCTGTGCACGCTCGCGCCCTCGGCGTTCGTCGCCGACCTCCTGAGCACGCTCGAACCCGAGGCAGAGCGCCATGGCGTGAATCTGTCGGCCGACCTCGATCCGGCGCTCGCCTCGATCGAGGGTGACCCGGACCTGCTCAAGCAGCTCATGCTCAACCTGCTCGGCAATGCCCTCAAATTCTCGCCCGATGGCGGCTCCGTCGTCATCCGCGCGCGCGCTCTCGGCGCGGACTGGCGCCTCGACGTCGAGGACGCGGGTGTGGGCATCCCCGAGGACCAGCTGAACCGTGTCTTCGAGCGCTTCTACCGCGTCGAGCTCAAGGGCGGGCGGCGGGTTCCGGGGACCGGGCTCGGGCTCGCAATCGCGCGTCATATCGTGGATCTGCACGACGGCAGCATCCGGGCCCGCAATGCGCCGCAGAGGGGATCGATCTTCTCGGTCACGCTGCCGATGCGCCAGCTCGCGCCCGAGAGCGTGCGCGCAGTGACCCGGGCGCTGGGCGCGCGCGCCGACGTCAAGCGCCTGCTCGACACCGCGGTCGCGATGGTGAGCAGCGTGATGGCAGCGGAAATCGTGTCGGTGCTGCTGGTCGATCCCGAAAGCGGCGACTTGCGGGTGGCCTCGGCCTGCGGGCTGGACGACTCGGTGCTCGCGCGCCGGCTGCCCTATCGCGGCGGAATCTCGGGCGCGGCGATGCGCGCGGGTCAGCCGCTCCTGGTCGACAACGTCGAGACCGATCGCCGCATCAACAAGAAGAACCACCCGCAGTACTTCACCAAGTCGCTCCTGTGCGCGCCGCTCACGGTGGCCGGCGCGGCGATCGGGGTGCTCAACGTCAACAACAAGGTCTCGCGCGAGGAGTTCGACCCGCACGACCGCGCACTGCTGGCGATGCTGACCGCCCGCCTGGCGGCAGTGCTCGAGCGCGCGCATGCCTACCCGGACGCGAACGCGGTCGTGGCGGAAGCCTGCGAGGCGCTCGAGTCGCTCGCGCGCACGCGCCGCGAATTGCTGGCGCCGCGCAGGGAGCTCGGGCGCCACGCCTTCGAGATGGCACGCCGGCTTGGGCTTGACCCCGTGGAAGGCACGCGGATCGCGCTGCTGGCGGGCGCCGGGGTCGAGGAGGCGCGCGCCGTGGTGCTGGCGGACGGCGCGCCCGACCCGGCCGAGGCCGGCCTTCGCGCGCACATCGTGGTGGCGCGCGGCGAGCGCTTCGACGGCACGGGCTGGCCGCGCGGCCTCGTCGGCGCGGCGATCCCGATGGGCGCGCGCATCCTGGCCGTCCTCGACGCCTTCGAGACCCTGACGCGCGGGCGTGCCTATCGCACCGCGCTCCCGACCGACGCGGCGCTGGCCGCGCTCACGGCGCAGGGCGGGCGCGCGTTTGATCCCCTGGTGGTGTCCGCCCTCGAATCCGCGCTCGACGACGACACGCGCGGCGAGAAGCGGGAGGCCGCCTGATGGGACGCACCGCCCGGCCGCGCGGGATGCGCGGCGGCTCGGTCAAGTCGACGTGGAGCGAGATGCAGCAACTGCGCAACCGCGTGCGCGACCTCGAGTCGATGCGCGAGCGGCTGTCGCGGCTCTACTTCAGCCAGGTCGAGACCGGCAAGGCGCGCATGGAGAAGCTTCATCGCATTCTCGAGGTCGTCACCCGTCTCAATTCGAGCCTCGACATCGATTCCCTGCTGGCGCAGATCGTGGGCGCGGTGCAGAAGAGCCTCGGGTTCCGGATCGTGCTCCTGCGCATCCTCGATCCCGAGACCCGCTCGCTGCGCGCGCGCGCGTTCGCCGGCCTGTCGACCCATGCGATCCGCCAGCTCGAGTCGAACGACGTCGCGCTCGACACCTTCCTGTCCTGGCTGATCGACGAGGCGCGCGTCAGCCGCTCTTATTTCATCAGCCACAAGCATTCCCTGAGCCATCGCCTTCCGGGCGGCGTGGTGCACGACCTGGGAACCCGCGAGGACTGGGAGTGGCACGAGGAGGACGTCCTCCTGGTGCCGCTCTACACGCGCGAGGGCGACCTCATGGCGTACCTGTCGGTCGACGACCCCGTGGACCGGCTGGTGCCGAGCCGCGAAACCATCGAGATGCTCGAGATCTTCGGCAACCACGTGGTGGTCGCGCTCGAGAATGCCCGCCTCGTCCAGTCGCTGGCCGCGCACAGCCGCGAGCTCGAGGCAGCAAACCGCCGCATGGGCGAGGTCAACCAGCTCAAGTCGTCGTTCCTCTCGGCGGTCTCCCACGAACTGCGCACGCCCCTGACCTCGATCCGGGCGTATCTCGACAGCTTGAGGGACGAGTTGCTCGATCGGACCGGCGTCGAGGCGCCCCTGCGCTTCGTCGGGATCCTCGACGAGGAAGCCCGCCGGCTGAACGACCTCATCGACTCGGTGCTCTCCTTCAGCCACCTGGAGCGCGGCAGCAATCCCATGGAATTCAAGCTCTTGGACGCGCGGGACCCGGTTCGGATTGCGGCCCTGGCGCTGCGTCCGCTGGCCGAGGCCAAGAAGGTTCTGCTTCAGACGGAGGTCCCGGATGCCGACATCAGGATCGAGGCGGACCTCGAACTTCTGAAGCAGCTGCTGCTTCACCTGGGAGGCAACGCGGTCAAGTTCACCGCGCCCGGGGGGGAGGTCCGGATCTGCATGCGCTCCGACGGGGACCAGGGCCTGGTCCTGACCGTGAGCGACTCGGGGATTGGAATTCCCGAGAACCAGCTCGGCCGGATCTTCGAGCGCTTCTACCAGGTGGACCAGAGCCTGGTGCGGCGCTTCGGCGGCACGGGACTGGGCCTGGCGCTGTGCAAGTCGATCGCCGAGGTCCACGGCGGCTCGATCACCGTCGAGTCGGCGGTGGGCGAAGGTTCGACCTTTACCGTGCGGCTGCCGCGGCGCGCGCCCCAGCGGGCGCTGGCCACGGATGCCGCACCGATCGGAGCGGCCGGAGACGCCGACGAGGCGCTCAGGCTCCTGCTCTCGGTGGCCGCGGGCGTGGTGGGCGTCGACCGGGTCGCCCTGCTCTCGCCCTCGGGCGGCAATGAGGTGGCGCTGCGCTCGTCGGTCGGCCTGTCCGAGCGCACGACGCGGGACGAGACGGTCCCGGCGGATCACGGGCTCGTGGGCTGGGTCCTGGCACACGGAGAGCCGCTGGTCACGGCCGATCCCGAGCACGACCCGAGGCTCGGCGGCGTGTCCTATCGGCCGCTCGGGACGGGGCCGCTCGCCGCGGTGCCGGTCAGGCACGAGCAGCGCGTGATCGGGGTGCTGGCGGCGGCGTTCGTCGACGAGCCCGACGCGGCCGTGGTGGCGCTGTTGGAGGGTCTGAGCGAGCGGATCGGGAGCGTGCTCGCCCAGGCGATCCAGGCAGCCGAGAGCCAGGAGGCGCTCGCCCAGGCCGCCGAGGCGCTGCGGGGGGTCGTCACCCGCGTCTCGCTCGGGCGGGCAGCGAGCTCGGACCGGGTTCGGTTGGCACGCAAGGTCGCGCAGGCGCTGGGCCTCGGTGGCGGAGAGGCCGGATGCGTCGCCTGGGCCGCGGCAATCGAGGTCACCGAGGAGGCGCTCGCGGATTCCCGCGGCGAGGACGGGACGGGCGATCAGCCCGAGGCAGTGCGCGTGATCCTGGCGCACCGCCACGAGCGGGTCGACGGCACGGGAACACCGCTCGGCCTGATGGGAGACGAAATCGACCTCGGCGCGCGGATCCTCGCGGTGGCCGGGGGGTTCGATCGCGGCTCCGAACTCGCGGAGCAGCGGATCGAGGAGTTGAGAACGAGGGCAGGGCGCGAGTTCGACCCGATGGTCGTCGAGGCGCTGGTTCTCGTCGGGGTCGAGGAAGGATGGCTCGATCGCGGGTGGGC
>JBKJOC010000379.1:0-2593 GCA_046595725.1 Candidatus Eiseniibacteriota bacterium | reverse complement strand
GACCGACGCGCTCACGCGCAACGTCAGCGTGCGCATGGTCTCGCTGTCCTCGGCCACTCCCGGGCTGCTGGTCGACGTGCGCAACAACGCCTCCGCGCGCCTGGCCCACGCCGTCTTAGGCCCGACGGTCAATGCACACGCCCCCACGGTCGACGTCAATTTCGGGGCAATCACCGCGCTTCCGGGCACGGGCGCCGAAGCCTTCAACATCTTCGATGTGCTGCTCAACGGTTGCGACTACTTCGCCCTGCTCGATGGCGCGCGGCCCAATCTCAGAGTGACCGCGTTCTGGGAGACGAACTCGGTGGACGGCACCTACTTCACCACGAGCGACAATTCGCTCCGCCTGCGCGACGGCGAGGGCTACGACGACACGGTCATCGGCCACGAGCAGGGCCACTTCATCGCGCGCTACTGGTCGAAGGACCAGTCGCCCGCCGGCATCCACTACATCGGCGACAACCACCAGGACCTGAGGCTCGCGTGGTCGGAGGGCTTTGCCACCTGGTTCCCGGCCGCGGCGCGGCGCGCGCTCGGTGTGACCCCACGGCCCGATCTCTACATCGACACCGACGGCTCGCCCGGGCCCGGCAACCTCAATTTCTCCTACTCCTTCGAGACCCGCACCGTGCCGGCTCACGGCGCGGGCAGCGAGGTCGCGGTGACCGCGGGCCTGTGGGACACGATGGACGACGCGGCGACCTTAGACGGATCTTCCGGCGTCGACGACGACGGCCTGGCGCATCCCGCGGCCGACGCCTGGGAGGTGATCCGCAATTACCTGCCGCAAGGCGTGGTCACGAACGTCTCGATGGAGGATTTCTGGGACGGCTGGTTCCGTCCGGGGTTCAGCCATGGCGACCTCTCTGCCATGGAGTCCGCGTTCCGCGCGCTGGATGTGAACTACGCCGCCGACTCGGGCGAGCCGGACGGATCGTTCGCGCTGGCAAAGGACGTCACGCCCAACGGTCCCCCGCTGGTGCGCACGTTCTATGCCGGCGGCGACATCGACTTCGCGCGCTTCACCGCCGTCGCCGGACGCGTCTACGCAGTCGAGACCACGGACGATCTCTCCGGCGCGAATACCATGCTCACGATCTTCGGCCCCGACCAGGTGACGGTGGTGACGTCGAACGACGACCGCAGCGCGTCGGACCGGACTTCGCGCGCCTCGTTCGTCGCGAACACGGCTGGCATCCACTACGCGCGCGTGCAGCATGCAGCCGACCTGGGGGTGTACGGGTCGTACGCGCTGCGGGTGACCGACGGCGGCACCGGCGCGTCCTTCACCGACGTCGCGGGAGCCCAGGGCGTGGGGCACTCGAGCAACTACCGGGGGGTCGCCTGGGGCGACGTCGACCTCGACGGCCGGGTCGACCTCTTCATCGCGAACCTCTCGGGCGCGGCGGTGCTGGACCGGAACAAGGGCGGCGGATTCGTCGATCGCGCGCTGGCCTGGGGCGTGAACCTGCCCTCAAGCAGCGAGGGCGGCGCGTTCTGCGATTACGACAAGGACGGCGATCTCGACCTCTTCGTCGCCAGCATCGGACCGACCGCGCTCTTTAAGAGCCGTCGTGCGGACTCCGGGGACTCGGTCTTCATCAACGCCACCGCAGCAGCCGGGGTCCTGCGCACGCTCGACGGCCGCTCCGCGGCCTGGGGCGACGCCGACCGCGACGGCTGGGCGGACCTCTTCGTGTGCGATGCCAGCGGATCGTCGGTGCTGTTCAGAAATCTCGCCAACGGCACGTTCCAGGACGTGACCGCCGCCTCGGGGCTCGCGCTTCCGGGTGCCTGTTGGGCGGCTGCCTGGTGCGATTACGACCACGACGGCGACGACGATCTTTACCTCGTGCTGCACGACCGTTCCAGCCGGTTGATGAAAAACCGCCTGCGCGAGACGGGCGCCTTCGGATTCGATGATGTGACCGGCGTGGCCGGCGTGCCCGCCGGGCTGGCCGGGTCGTCGTGCGACTGGGGCGACTTCGACAGCGACGGCTTCATGGACCTTTACGTCACCGACTCGGGCGGCCCGAATTTTCTTTACAAGAACCTGGGCAACGGTGCGTTCGTCGACGAGGCACTGGTGCGCGGTGCGCGGTTGAACTTCGTCACGACATGCGCGATGTGGGGCGACTACGACAACGACCAGGACCTCGACCTCTTTGTCGGCGACCTGAGCCAGACCGGCCTCCTCGCGACCAACCACCTCTACGAGGCGGTCGGGGGGCGCTTCACCGCGGCGCCCGCGCTTGCGATCCCGCTCACGACCCGCGCCGCGGCGTGGGCGGACTTCGACAACGACTTGGACCTCGACCTCTATCTCGCCTGCGGCAGCGGCACGCCAAACCAGCTCCTGCGCAACAACACCGGAAGCCATAACGCGATCTCGGTCGCGCTGCTCGGCCGCAGTTCGAACCGCGACGGCTTCGGCGCGACGGTCCGGGCGCGGGCGAACGGCAAGGTCCAGTATCGCGTGGTCTCGGGAGGATCGGGCTTCGGATCGCAGAACAGCATTCCGGTGGAGTTCGGGCTCGGCGCCGCCACGTTCGCGGACAGCCTGGTGGTCGACTGGCCCTCCGGCAAGAGGTCG
>JBKJOC010000366.1:0-3239 GCA_046595725.1 Candidatus Eiseniibacteriota bacterium | reverse complement strand
CAATCTCCGCCGTGTCCGCCTCGGCGGCTCCGGTGGCGTCCCTGCGCTGGGACTCCTGCGATCCGGGCGCACCCCGCAACAAGCAATTCGCGGGCCCGGGAACGTTCCTCCAGGTGGTCTCGGGCCGCGGCTTCGAGGGCGCCGCACGCGGCGCCTCGATCGAGATCGAGGTGCGCGGCGCAGGAATTCCCGACGCCTGGCGCTTCGACAATGCCGGGTGCAACAGCGGCTCGGCCTCGTTCGCGATCACGGCGGTCGGCAAGTCGTGTCCGGCCCTGGGGTCCGGATCGATCGTCACCGCGGACTACACGTACGACCCCGCGCGAGGTTCTGCGCGCGTTCGCATCGCTTCGCTGCTCTCGCCCGGCGCTGCGCTCAACCCGGCGACGACTTACGTGCTGGGCAAGGTCCTCTACGACCACTCCGTCTCGGTCTCCGGTGCCGGCGATCCCGAACACTGCGGGGGTGCCGAGCAGCCGCTGTGCTACGAACTGACGAACGCCTCCTGGGTCGACCAGGACGGAAACGCCCGCAGCATCGTGCTCGACAACGCGACGCTCACTTGGCAGGACCCCCTCCAGACCAACGCGTGCATCGCCTCGATCTTCGGGGGCGCCCGGATCGATGAGTTCCTGCCGACCTGCGCGATCGCGGACACGACCGCGCAGTTCATCGAACTGCGCTCGAGCGCCGACCTCGATCGCTACTCCTCGGACTTGAGGCTAAGGATCGAGGACCACGACCTGGTCGTCCGCTACGACGCGGGGAACCTGTTCGGGGCGGCGCTCGAGGGACAGTTCTGGCCCAGCGGCCGGGCATGGCTCCTGGCGACGGTGGGCAGCGGCCTCGGGGCCGATGCGCGCATTCCCGGGGTGCTGGATCCAGAGGGCGGGCGGCTCACCCTCTACGATGGCCGCCCAGGAGGCATGACCCTCCAGAGCGCCACGTACGGTCCCGCGACTCCGGGCACGAGCCTGGTGAGACAGGGCGACGGAAGCTTTTCCGCTTCTGCCACGCCCCAGCCCGAGAACTCGGCGGGCCCGCTGCCCGGCCCCTTCGAGTGCCCCGCGCGCAACGAGCAGGTCGTCATCCGCGAGTTCGCGACCGCCTGCATCGACGGATCGATCGCGGGGCGATTCATCGAGCTCGAGGCCACGTCGAACCAGTTGTTTCACAATTCGATGCGCCTGATCGTGCGCGATCGCAACGGGGCGACAGTGTTCAGCATGAACAACCTGTTTCCCGGCCAGGCCGAGACTGCCCCGTGGGCGGCGGGTCGCTCGTGGTTGCTCGGACCGAGCACGCTCACGGGCGTGACGCCGGATCGTTTCGTCGGCACGCAGATCGACTCCGTGAAGGGTTCGGTCGAGCTCTACGGCGGCCCCATTGGCTCCACCCTGATCGATCGCATCGACTACGGCCCAGGCGGAGCCGTTGCCGCGCCGCCGCACGGCTACAGCGTGGAGCGTCAACCGGGCGCGCTCCTGGCTGTCGATAATTCGCCGTCGCCCAGGAACTTCGGCGGCGCGAGCGGCGCCGGCTCGACGTGCTATTGCCCCGGCCCGGAATGCGCGACCGAGAGCCTCGCCAACCTGCGGATCGACGAGGTCGCGCTGCGGTGCGCCAACGGGGAGACCACGGCGCAATTCGTCGAGCTGCGCGCAGTCGGGGACGGGCAGGAATTCAACTCGGCCACCCGGCTGCGGGCCCGTGACCACGAGGGTGCCATCCTCTTCGACATCGGCGCTCTCTTCCCCGGACAAGGCGAAGGCGCCGCGTGGTCGAACGGCTCCACCTGGTTGCTCGCGGCGGGCGCGCTCGCTCGAACCGAGCTGCTTGAGGCGTCCGGGATCCAGCCCGACGCATTCCTGCCGGGAACCCTCGATCCCGCCGGCGGCTCGATCGTCCTCTATGACAGCCGCATCGGGGGCTCCACGTTGCACTCCGTCGACTATGGCCCCGGCACGATCAACGCGGCTCCCGGTCGTGGTGAGGCGCTGCAACGAAGCGCGGCGGACACGATGGTGATCGTCGCCCAGCAGGAACCGGCCAATCACGCGGGTGCGCGCGCGCGTGTGACGCAATGTCCGTGCGGCGTGAGCGGCCTCCAACTGGCCTCGGGCCCGTACGTGTATTCGACCCGGGCGGTGCGGGACACCTCGAACATCAAGAGCTCTGCCGGATACGACCTTCGCGCCGGCTGGGCGCACGTGAGTATTTCGGACACCTTCCAAAACGGGTGCGGCGCAAGGATTTCGGACGTCTACACCGTCCTGGGCCCGACTCCCGGCGAGGCCGTGAACCTGGTTGCCCAGCTTCACGTCGTCGGATTTGCGCTGGGAAATTGCGGCACGGTGCACTGCAGCTCGGGGAGCGGGGACCTGGCCCTGCTCTGGAACGGAACGCGCGCCTCCAGTCGCCTGGGTGCGCGCCAGGATGCCGTGCTCTCGCTGCCCCTGTCGGTCCGGGTCGGGGAGCCCTGGCACCTGGATTGGATTCTCGAGGCCTACGCGAACAGCGAGGGGCCGATGGCCTCGGCCTACTATTCAGCGCAGCTCGCCTTCGGTGGCGTCCCGCAGGGACGCGCCGTCACCTCCTGCTCGGGCTTCCGATTCGACGCGCCGACCGCAACCCTCCCGGCGCTGGCGACCGCCCGCAGCGACGCTGCCGGGGTTCACCTCGAGTGGCATGTGCCGCGTGCACGGATCGATGCCGCCGTGGAACGCACGGGCGAGCCTGAATCCTGGGAATTCCTGGGGGTGCCGGTCCTGCGGGGTGACCAGATCCTCAGCTTCGACGATCCGACGGCGCGGGCGGGCGGCCGCTACGGCTACCGGCTGACCTGGCGCGAAGGCCCGGACGCGCTCTCCACCGACATCGCGTGGGTCGATGTCCCCGCCGGCGCGCTCGCCCTGCGCGCGCTGTCCGCGAATCCGTCGCCGGGCGCGCCCGTGCTCGAGTACACGCTGCCCGAACCGGGCCCGGTGCGCATCGAGCTCACGGACCTGCGTGGACGCCGGGTGTGGGCCCGCGACCTGGGGACTCAATCCGCGGGGCCGCATCGCCTCGAGCCTGGAGGAGAGTGGAAGCTGGCGCCGGGGATCTACTGGGCGCGACTCGTCCGCCCGGGCGGGCAGGCGTCGCTCAAGCTGGTCGTTCTCGGCCGCTAGGCCCTACCGCAACCACTCCATCGGATTCACCGACGAGCGGCCCTTCCGCACCTCGAAGTGCAGGATGGT
>JBKJOC010000232.1:0-5965 GCA_046595725.1 Candidatus Eiseniibacteriota bacterium | reverse complement strand
TTCAAGGGTCGGCCGGTGACGGTTGCCGAGGTCGGCAAGATCCTGAACGTGGCCACGGTCCTCGAAGGGAGCGTGCGAAAGGCGGGCAATCGAGTTCGCATTTCGGTGCAGCTCGTGAGGGTCTCGGACAGCTCCCACCTCTGGTCGGAGACCTACGACCGGACACTCGAGGACATCTTCGCGGTGCAGGACGACATCGCCCAATCGGTCGTCAAGGAGCTCCGCACGAGGCTCCTGGGCCAGGAGCCCGACTCCGACGCGAGCGGTCAGGCAAAGGCCGAGGTGGCGAAGGCGGCGAAGGGGCGCAGCACCGACCCCGAGGCGCAGCGGCTGTACCTCCTGGCCCGGCACCTCATCGAACGCCTCACCCGGGAGGACACGGCGAAGGCGATCGAGTACCTGAACCAGGCGCTGGCGCTGGAGCCCGCGTTCGCCCTTGCCTGGGCGTGGTTGGGGGTGGCTTACAACCGGCAGGCCGACCTTGCCTGGCACCCCATGGCCGACGGGATGGCGCGCGCCCGCGGGGCCATCGCGAAGGCGCTCGCGCTGGAGCCGGATCTGGCGGAAGGACACGCGGCGATGGGAAGGATTCAGGCGTACTTTGACTGGGACTTCCGCGGGGCGCAGGCGTCGTATGCACGCGCACTGGAACTTGCGCCCGGGAATGCCTTGGCGCTTCGCTGGGCAGGCTCGTTGGAGCGGACACTCGGCCGACTCGATGAGGCGATCCGGCTGACGTCCCTGGCGCTGGAGCACGATCCGCTGAGCGCGAGTGCCTACTTCAACCTCGGGACATTCCTCGAAGCTGCGGACCGCCTCCCCGAGGCGGAAGCGGCATGCCGGAAGTCGCTCGAGATCTCCCCGCAGGGGGCAAGAGCGCACGCCGGCCTCGCACTGGTCCTTCTCGCCCAGCGAAGGAGTGAGGACGCACTGGCCGAGGCGACTCGGGAGTCGGATGAGGGCTGGCGCCTTTGGGCGCTGGCGTGCACATACCACGGAGTGGGCCGCGCGGCGGAATCGGATGCGGCGCTCCGGGAGTTGATCGAGAAATACGCGGAGGACAGCGCCTACCAGGTCGCAACCGTGTATGGCATTCGCGGCGAGGCGGATTCGGCCTTCGAGTGGCTGGAGCGGGCCTACGCGCAGCGGGACGGCGGGCTCCTATTCATGCGATCCGAGCCAGGCTTGCATTCCCTCGTCGACGATCCGCGGTGGGGTGCGCTTCTGAAGGAGATCGGGCTCGAGGGGTCGCGGTTCTCCTCGGAGATTGCCCCGATTCCGTAGACTGTTCGCCTACGCTGCCTGAGTTGCACGCGCCTTCTCGAATACGGTCGGGCGGACCGATCGAGCGCTCCCCCCAAAACGTAAAAACCTCCCCCGCCCGAAGGCAAGGGAGGCTTGGACCGCAGACAGCCACCTATGGCTCGCCGCGTTGGTCAGTGTGCGAACCGCAGAGGACAGCATCCGCCTCCCCGGGTGACCCCAAGATCGTGGAGGCCGACAGGAACGGGTGCGAGGCGCCCAACTCCGGGGAGTGCTATTCTCGTGGCTGCCTCACGCTCGCACGTGCCCGCTGGGGCACGTGAACGAGGCCTCGCCACGGGACTGGTCGAAATGTTCTGCTCCAACGGGCGTGTTCGAATCGTCGCCCTTTGGGTTTCCCTGCTGGGGATACGTTCCGCTGCTTGATCAAACCCTTGAGGGAGGTTCCCTTCTTGCTCGTCAAGAAGCTCGGCCCATATCAGGTCACCGACGAGATCGGCGCCGGCGGCATGGCGACCGTCTATCGCGCTTACCAGCCGAGCATGGACCGCCATGTGGCGATCAAGGTAATTCGTTCGAACGACCTCCAAGACCCGCTGATGCGCGAGCGCTTCCGGCGCGAAGCCCGGCTGATCGCCCGGCTCGAACATCCGCACCTGCTGCCGGTCTACGACTTCGACGGCGACCACGATCCGCCCTACATCGTGATGCGTTACCTCGAGGGCGGGACGCTCCGCCAGGTGCTGGCCCAAGGCGAGCTGCCGCATTCTGAAGTGCTCTACATGCTGCGCCAGGTGGCGGCTACGCTCGACTACGCGCACCGCCAGGGCGTCGTCCACCGCGACCTCAAGCCGTCGAACATCATGATCGACCGCGAGGGCAATGCTTTTGTCACCGACTTCGGCATCGCGCGCGTTAGCGGTCCGGACCAGCAACTGACCGCCGACGGCCAGCTGGTCGGCACCCCGGCCTACATGTCGCCCGAGCAGGCACGCGGCGACTCCGACGTCGACGCCGCGGCCGACATTTACGCTCTGGGCGCGATGGTGTTCGAGATGCTCACCGGGAGCCAGCTCTACCAGCACGAGAGCGGGCTCGGCATGCTGATGGCGCAGCTCAACGACGCCATCCCGAGCGCGCGCGAGCGCAACCCCAAGGTTCCCGAGGCCGTCGACCAGGTGATCCGAACCGCCGCGGCCAAGGACCGGAAGCAGCGCTACCCCAGCGCCGGGGCCCTGGTGAACGACCTGGCGAAGGCCCTCAAGACCAAGGAGGCGAACTCGCCGACCCGGTTGCAGGCGCTGACGCAGACGCTTTCGCTGGAGCAGCTGCGCGCGTTCGAGCAGAGCAGCAAGGGCGATGCAAAGAAGAAGGAGACACCGTCGAACGCAACTCCTTCGGAGCAGCAGCGCCAGATGACCGCCCTGTTCGTGGACGTCACCGAGTTGGCCGGCGCGTACTACGAGATGGGCAAGGACGCCGAGACCGTGCGCGCCCGCATGGACAGCCTGTGGGGGCGATTCGACGAAATCGCGCGCGAAGACGGGGGAGTGATCCAGAGCCGCACCGACGACGTCGGCCTCGCACTGTGGGGACGCGCGCGCATCAACGAGGACGATCCCGAGCGCGCGATCCGCGCCGCGCTGCGCATGCGCGAACTGACGCTCCAGGAGGCGCGGGTCGCCTTCGGGCCTGCCTGGGAGCCGACGGAGGAGAATCCGTTGCCCTTCAGCGCCGGGATCACGACCGGGCCGGTGCTGCTCGAACGCGCGGCGGACACCGGCAGCTACACCGCGAGCGGGGCGACGATCACCCTCGCCGGACGCGTCAAGGAAGCGGCGCCTGCGGGCACGATCCTCGTGTCCCACGATACCTTTGCACAGGCGCTCGGCGTCTTCACCGCCCACGCGCACGAGCCCTTGCGAATTCGCGGGCGCAAGGATCCGATCGAGGTTTATGTCGTCACCGCGGTCAAGCCGCGCGCCTTCCGCCTCAAGGCGCGCGGGATCGAAGGCGTCGAGATCAAGATGATCGGGCGCGAGATCGAGCTGCGCCTGCTGCAGGAAGCGCTGACGCTGACGATCGAGGATGGCGAGACGCAGGTGGTCACGGTCGTCGGCGAGGCCGGCGTCGGCAAGTCGCGCCTGCTGTTCGAGTTCTCGAACTGGTCGGAGTTGGTCGACCAGGTCTTCTGGCTGTTCGAGGCTCGTGCCACGCAGCCTTCGATGCTGCAGCCTTACTCGCTCACGCGCGACCTGTTCTCGTTCCGCTTCCAGATCCTCGATTCCGACCCGCTCGACGTCGTGCACGCCAAGTTCGTGAAGGGAGTCGCACAATTCCTGGGTGCCGGGGACGAAGCGAAGGCCGAGCTGATCGGCCAGCTCGTGGGGTTCGACTTCTCGGACCGGCCCGCCGTCGCCGAAGCGCTCAAGGACACGGAGGCATTTCGGCGCCGCGCGCTCGAGCACCTGGGGGAATTCTTCACCGCGGCGTCACGCGTCAATCCGGTCGTCATCCATCTCGAGGACGTCCACTGGGCGGACGATCGGTCGCTCGACCTGATCAACAACCTGGTGCGCGAGAACGAGAAGTTGCCCATGTTCGTGCTCGCCATGGCACGGCCCTCCCTCTATGAGCGCCGGCCGCAGTGGGGGGAGGGGCAACGCTTCCACGAGAGGATCCAGCTCGAGCCATTGTCCCAGCTCTCGAGCCGCCGGCTCGTGCGCGAACTGCTCAAACTCGTGCCCGAGGTGCCGGCCGCGCTGCGCGACCTGGTGGTCGAGCGCGCGGACGGCAATCCTTTCTACATCGAGGAACTGATCAAGGCGCTGATCGACGACCGGGTGATCGTCAAAGGGGCGGGACAATGGTCCGTGGATCTGGCCCGTCTCTCGGCAGTGCGCATTCCGCCGACGCTGACCGGGGTGCTGCAATCGCGTCTCGACGGGCTACCGGTCGCACTCCAGCAGCTGCTCCAGCGGGTCTCGGTGATCGGGCGGATCTTCTGGGATGACGCGGCAATCCACGTCAGCCGCGAGGCGGGGCTCGGCGGCGAGGAGGTCGGGGCCATGCTCGAGGACCTGCGCCAGCGCGAGATGATCCTGCGCCGCGAGGAGAGCGGTCTGGCCGGGACGGTGGAATTCATCTTCCGCCATGCCATTCTGCGCGACGTGACCTACGAGACTCTCGTGCCTCGCCAGCGCCGGGCGCTCCACCGCCAGGTCGGCGACTGGCTGCTCGCGATGGGCGGCGAACGCGCCGGCGAACAGACCCTGCTGGCGGCCGAACATTACGAGCGCGCGGGCGAGGCCGCGCTTGCCGCCGAACAGCTCCTGCCCGCAGGCGAGGCCGCGATCCGGGTAGGCGCCTATGACGAGGCTCGCCTGACACTCGAACGCGCGCGCGACCTGGTCGACGCCCTCGAGCACAGCTCGACCCGATTTGCCGTGCTGCTCGCGCTCGTGAAGCTGGATACGCACCTGGGCCGGCACGTGGAAGCTCGCCGCGCTCTCGAGCACATGCTTCCCGACGTCCAGGTGAGCGGCGATCGACTGATGCTGGCCCAGACCCTTGGTCACCTGGGCCGGATCGCGATGTGGCAGGACGATCCGGAGGCGGCAAAGCGCTATCTGGCGGAGGCGCTGCCGTTGACGCGAGAGTCGGGAGACAGGCAAGCACTGGTTTTCGTGCTGCGCCAGATGGCAAATGTGAGTCTCGACGAACCCGTGATTGCGAGAGCCCACCTGGAGGAAAGTCTCGAGATCGCGCGTCAGGTCGGGAATCGAAGCGACGAAGCGGCAGGGCTCAACTCGCTCGGGAACGTCTGCCAGCTGCACTTCGATCTTGAGCAGGCGGCGGAATATTACAAACGCACCACGGCCCTGGGCCGGGAAATCAAGCAACCCTACTTTGAAGCCATGGCGCAGTCGAATCTTGGCACGATCTACATCGCCTCCGCAGATTATGACAGCGCCCGGGTCACTCTCGAGAAGGAGCTCGACGACGTGCATGTGCTCGGCGATCGTTCGCTCGAGCCCAATGTTCTCGAGTCGATCGGCTGGCTCGAGCTGCGCCTCGGAAACGATGTGGCCGCGCGCCCGCACCTGGAGCAAGCGCTGGTCGGGTTCCGTGAACAGAACTCGAAGCCCCTCCCTGCAGTCGTCCTCTTTGCCGTGCTCGAGGCGCGGGCAGGACGCAAGGAGACGGCCCTGGAGTGGATCGGCTGCGTTCGGGCGCAACCCTCGTTGAACAAGACCTCGATCGAGTTCTACACCCACTACCAGATCGAAGAGATCACCGCCGGCCTGTCGCCCGCCGAGGTCGGAGCGGCCTTGGCCCGCGGGGCGGCGATGAGCCTGGACGACGTGCTCCGGCATATCGAGGCAGGGGGCAAGCGGGCGGCGGTCGGGGAGGTGTGATCCTGGGTTCCAGCCGGCCGCTCCGATTGCCGTGGTATTTTCCATCACCTTCATTCGGCCTCCTGAGTCTGGCTGCCGTTGAGAGCACCCTCCGATTCGCCCCGGACGCGCAGCCGATCTCTTCTTCCGGACTCGGCGGGCTACTTCGGGTAGATTCCATCGCATGTCCCTCAATCCCGGCACTCGCCTCGGTACCTACGAAATCCTCGGCCCCCTCGGCGCGGGGGGGATGGGAGAGGTCTATCGCGCGAAGGACCTTCGCCTCGGCCGCGAGGTGGCGGTGA
>JBKJOC010000010.1:0-8773 GCA_046595725.1 Candidatus Eiseniibacteriota bacterium | reverse complement strand
GGCCTCGATCATGGCGATGGATGTCTGGGCGGCCAGCGGCTACTACATGGTGATCTTCCTCGCCGGGCTCCAGGCGATCCCGGAGGAACTCTACGAATCCGCCGCGCTCGAGGGCGCGTCGCCGTGGCAGCGCTTCGTCCACATCACGCTGCCCATGCTGCGTCCGACGTTCCTGTTCGTGCTCGTGGTCAACAGCGTGCGCAGCCTCCAGATCTTCACCGAGGTTTTCGTGATGACGGGTGGCGGGCCGCTCCACTCCACGCTCACCTCGGTGTTCTACCTCTACGAGCAGGCGTTCTACAAGTTCCGGCTCGGCTACGCGTCGGCGATCGCGTACCTGCTGTTCGCGCTCACGCTCGGCCTCGCGTTCCTGCAGGTGCGCTGGCTCAAGCTCGAGAGCCCGCGCACGTGAGCGCAGTCCGCCACGCGCCCAGGAGGCCGCCCACGCCGTGGTTGCTCGTGCCACTCCTGGCCACCATGCTCGTGCCGTTCGCGTGGATGCTCTTTCTCTCGTTTCAGCCGGGAGCGGGCGGCGACCTGTCGCTTACAGCACTCGCGCGCGCGCGCTTCACGCTCGAGCACTACAGGGCGCTGCTGGCCGCGAGCGCATTCCCGCGCTACCTCGTCAACTCGGTGATCGTCGCGGCGGTGGTGGTGGCGGGCAACGTGCTGACGGGAGCGATGGTCGGCTACGCGCTCGCGCGCAAGAAGTTCTTCGGCGACCGGGCGTTGACGTGGGGCGTGATCGCGACCCTGATGCTGCCCAAGCAGGTGCTCATGATCCCGCTCTACCTCGTGCTGGCGCGGCTTCACCTGCTTGATACCTACGCGGCGCTCATCCTGCCGTTCTTCGTCGACGCATTCTCGATCTTCCTGGTGCGGCAGTACGTCCAGCAACTTCCGTCCGAGCTCGAGGACGCCGCACGCGTCGACGGGGCGGGGGAGCTGCGCATCTTCGCGACCATCGTGCTGCCGCTGCTGCGGCCCGCGCTGGCGGTGGTGGCGATCAATGGTTTTCTGCTCAACTGGAACTCGTTCCTGTTCCCCCTCATCTTCACGAACTCGGACCGCCTGCGGACGCTGCCGGTGGGCCTTGCGCTGTTCGCACAGGGCGAGCACGCGGTCGATTGGGGCCTCCTGATGGCCGGCTCGACGATCTCGGCGCTGCCGGTGCTGCTGGCATTCCTCGTCTTCCAGCGCCAGATCATCGAGGGCATCACCGCCGGATCGGAGAAGGGATGAGCGAGCGCGCGCAGCTCCTGGTCGGGCTCATGACGGGTACGTCCGTCGACGGCGTCGAGGCGGCGCTGGTCTCGATCCGGGGCGTGCCGCCGCGGCTGTCGTGGAAGTTGCGCGCGCACCAGTCGACCCCGCTCGAGCCCGCGCTGGCGTCGACGATTCGTGCCGCCGCGTCGGGGCAGGCAATGACCGCGGCCGCCTTCGCCGCGCTCGACGCCGCGCTGGGCGAGGTCTACGCGGCCGCCACGCTCGAGCTCCTGGCGGACGCCGGCGTCGCGCCCGCCGAGGTGTCCGCGATCGGGCTCCACGGGCAGACCATCTACCACCGCGGCCCGCGCGATCCCGAATCCGGCGAGGCCGGCGGGCTGACCTGGCAGATCGGCTCGGCCGCCGTGCTGGCCGAGCGCACGGGCATCCGCGTGGCGCACGACTTTCGCTCCGCCGACGTCGCTGCCGGCGGCGAGGGCGCGCCGCTCGTACCCTATGTCGATTACCTGCTGTTCCGGAGCGAGCACGTGCCGCGCTGCCTGCTCAATCTCGGCGGGATCGCGAACTTGAGCGCCATGCCCGCCCAGGCGCTGCCTGAGCAGGTGATTGCATTCGATACCGGGCCGGCGAACATGCTGCTCGACCTCATCGTCCAACGTTCCTCGGGGGGCGCCGTGTCCTATGATGAGGACGGCCTGCGCGCCGTCGGCGGCGAGCCCGACGAGGCGCTCCTGACCGGGGCGCTCGCAGACCCCTGGTTCGACCTCGCGCCGCCACGCTCGACCGGGCGCGAGCGCTTCGGGTCCGCGTTTCTCGAGCCGTGGTTTCAGGTCGCACGTGAGCGCGGCCTCACGGAAGCCGACTTGCTCGTGACGGCGGCCATGCTCTCCGCGTCCGCGATCGCCCAGGCGATCGAGGATTTCGTCCTGCCCGTGATCCCGCTCGGCGCGGTCTACGCCAGCGGGGGAGGAATCGAGAACCCCGTGCTCATGGCCGCGCTCGAAGCCGCGCTCGACCCGATCGAACTCCACGTGCTCGAGGAGCTGGGTTTGTCCTCGTCCGCCAAGGAAGCGGTCGCGTTCGCCGTGCTCGCCTACGAAACGCTGCATCACCGGGTCGGGAACCTCCCGGGCGTGACCGGGGCGTCGCGGCCGCTGGTGCTGGGCTCGGTCACGGGCGAGCCCCCGTTCCCGATGCGCTCGCGGCGGGAGCGCTGATGCGTCGCGCCCTGGCAATCGCCCTCTGCTGCGCCGCGCCGGCGCTCGCCCGCGCGGACGCGCCGCCACCGCCCACCGCGTTTCCCTCGGCAACCGCGACCATGGTGGCGGCCTCGCGCCACGACTGGCTCGACGTCGGCGTCTCGATCGACCAGGCGGCGCTCGACCTGATGCCCGAGGGCGTGGCGTCGGTGCGGGGCGTGCCCGAGTTCGGAAGCGCCGCCGCCGGCACCACGATCGTGATTCGCCTGACCGGCCGCCGCATGCTGGTCACCCTGCGCGACCAGGCCGGTCTCACCACCACTTCGCCCTGGGTGGCCGACGATACCGTCTTCGTGGGCGGGCCCGACTCGCCGGCGACAAGGATCGGCGCCAGGCGCTACCGCGGCGGCGCCAAGGTGTTCGTCAATCCGCGCGGCAAGCTCACCTGCGCGAACCGCGTCGCGATCGAGGACTACCTGCGCGGCGTCCTGCCCCACGAGCTCGGCCGGCTCGAACCGGCGACGCTCGAAGCGGGCAAGGCGCAGGCGGTCGCCGCGCGCACCTACACGCTGTCCTATGTCGGCAGGCGCGCGGCCGAAGGCTTCGACCTCTACGACTCGGTCGAAGACCAGGTCTACGGCGGCACCGTGAGCGAGTCGCCGACGGCGGATCGGGCAGTCAAGGAAACCGCTGGCGTGGTCGCGCTTTACCGGGGGTCGTACATTCGGGCGAACTATTTCTCCACCTGCGGCGGCGCGACGGTCAACGTCGAGGACGTGTGGCCGGATCCCCCGTTCGGCTGGCTGCGCCAGGTCGAGGACGGCTCCGTGGGCAATGCATGGTGCAAGGGCTCGCCGCACTTCCGCTGGATCGAGCGCTGGTCCGTGGCCGAGGTGCTGTCGAACCTGAACCAGTACGGCCCGGCGCAGAGCGGGCAGGCGCCGCCCCCGGGCGGCTGGCGCACGCTCAAGGACGTGCGGGTCGCGTCGCGCACGCCGTCGGGGCACGTGCGCGAGCTGGTCTACGAGACCGCGCGAGGCGAGGTCTCCGTCATGGCCGACAAGACGCGTTGGGTCCTGCGCCGCCCGAAGTCGGTCGGGGCGGGCATCCTGCGCTCGAGCTTGTTCAAGGTCGCGGTGACCCGCGACCGCAGTGGCGACGTGCTCGAGGTCATCGCCTCGGGCGGCGGCAACGGCCACGGCGCCGGCATGTGCCAGGTCGGCGCGCTCACGCAGGCCCGCGCGGGCCGCACGTTCGAGGACATCCTGCGCTTCTACTACACCGGCATCGACCTCGTCCGGCTGTGACCCTGCCGCCGCTCGAGCCCCTGCTCGAGGTGCACAAGAGGCTCGAGCGTGCCGGGATCGCGCACGCGCTCGGCGCGAGCGCCCTCCTCCATGCGCACGGCCTCGAGGACCACGTCGGCGACTGGGACATCAACACCGACGCCGACCACGACGCACTCGAGCCCCTCTTCATGGACCTCGCGCCCGTCCGGTTCGGTTCCTCCGGGATCCACGCCGACTCCAAGCTCCAGATGTACGGCGCCACGGTCGAGCTGATCGTACGCATGGCAATCGTCGCCGAGGGGCGCGTGGTGCGCATCCCGACGATCGCGCGCGACGCGTGGCGCGGCGTGCCGGTCGGCAGCCCCGAGGCGTGGGCGGTGAGTTACGCGCTGCTCGGCCGCCGCGAAAAGTCGGAACGACTCTTCGCCTGGCTCAAGGGGTCGGGCGCGCGCGCGGAGGACGTGCAGCGCATGCTCGAGGAGCCGCTCCCCGCGGCGCTCGCCGCCCGACTCGATGGTCTTCCGCGCCGCTAGAGCGGGCTCGTCTCCCGGATGATCGGGCGGCGGGCAACCACCATGCGGTTGTTGCCGTCCCGCTCGAGGAGCTTCATTGCCAGCAGGGCGAGATCCACGCGATAGATTGCCTCGGGAATGCGATTGAAGAAGCGGAGAGGGCCAAGATCCCGATTCATGAGGTGGTGCGTCGGCCGCTCGCCCATCACGGCGAGGCCACGAGCGATCAGCCCGACTTCGTATGCGTTGCGGCCGCGGCTTCGGTTGTGCTCGGCCTCCTGCCCTGAGGTGTGGTTCGGGAAATACTCGGTGAACACGAGCCAGCCCCCGGGCGCAACGGCGTCACAGAGATTCGTCAAGGCGCGCTCCCACGCGGCGTCGTCGACGATGTGAAACAGCACGTCGAAGCAGCTCACCAGATCGTAGGTCCGCGACGGGCGCCAGGTTCCGAGGTCTCCGATCTCGAACGTGGACTGGGGAAACCTTTCGCGCATCCGCTGCACGGACACCTCGGTCAAGTCGACCCCGGTGACCCTTCCACCGCGCTCGATGAAATACTCGACGAAGTAGCCGCTTCCGCATCCCGCGTCGAGTACGTTCCTACCTGCGACTGGAACCCGATGTTGCTCCAGGAGGCGGTCCAGGACGAATCCTCGCAGGCGATAGCAGCGCTCGTTATATGCCGCGGACAGTGCAGGATGCCCGGTGCCCCGCAGGTCGAAATTCTGCGACAGGCTGCGCTCCCAGAACTCGCGCGCATCGAAGGGGGGGCCTTTTTCGCTCATGGCGCGACTCTAACATTCGAGTGGACGCGCCACGAGGGAACCCGTACATTCATTCGGCTCTATAAAAGATCCCCGCTGCCCTTTAGAAGGTTGCACCACCCGCGCGCGATCCCCCCACTCGCACGCCCCCTGAGGTCGGCCCATGACACGATTTCCCCCCTTCGCAGCGCTGAGGATCTCCCTCATCGGCGTGATTGGCTTCGCCATGCTGGCGATCGCGCCGCAGCCCGCCGCGCGCGCGGACATGCCGCCTGTACAGACGCTGATGAACGACGGCGCATGGGCACCGATGCCTCTCCCGGCAGGCCCGGAGCGGCAGGAAGCGCAGGCCGGTTTCTACGACGCGGCACGCTCCCGCCTGCTCGTCTTCGGAGGTTGGAACGGGACTGCGTCGCTGAACACGACCTGGGTGCTGGCATTGACCGGCCCTCCCACGTGGACCCAGCTGACCACGGTCGGCGCCCTGCCCCCCGGCCGCTATGCGCACACTCTCGTCTACGACTCCACGCGGGATCGGATCCTCGTCTTCGGTGGTCGCGACAACGTGAATTCCTTCGGGGACGTGTGGGCGCTGACCCTGTCGGGCACACCCACCTGGACCCAGCTCGCTCCTCTCGGATCGCTTCCGAGTGGGAGGTTCGGGCAGGACGCGATCTATGATCCGGTCCGTGATCGCATGATCCTGTTCGGCGGATACGACGGCGCATTCAAGAACGACCTATGGGAGCTGTCGCTTGCGGGCTCGCCCACCTGGACCCAGCTCAGCCCCGTCGGGAGCGCCCCCAGTCCGCGCGACTTCTCGACCAGCATCTACGACCCGGTTGGGGATCGCCTGGTTCTCTTCGGAGGCAATTCAGGGTCGCCCCGCTCGGATACCTGGTCGCTCTCGCTGGCAGGGACTCCAACCTGGGTACAGCTCGCGCCGGCGGGGACAGTTCCGGCCGCGCGCCTCCTCCACAAGTCTTTTTACGATTCCGTTCGCAATCGCCTCGTGATTGTCGGCGGTTATGACGGCGCGAACATGCGCAGTGATGTCGCCGCCCTGACCCTTGCGGGGACTCCGACCTGGAGCCTCCTCGCGCCGGACGGTCCAGCGATCTATCGCCGTTCGGATCACACCGTGGTCTATGACTCTGCCGCCGACCGCGGCATCGTCTTCGGCGGACGCGACCTCTATCACTTCTTCGATGATGTATGGGAGTTGCGTCTCTCCGGCACTCCGGCCTGGAAGCCCCTGGCGGGCAGTCCTCCGGCGAGGCTCCTTCACAAGACCGCGCTCGACTCGAGTCGCAACCAGATGCTGATGTTCGGTGGCTATGCCAACGGGCAGGATTGGCTCGACGATCTCTGGGCGCTCCATCTCGGCGTCGGGTCGGCGTGGGAGAGGCTGGACGTCGCACCGGGCATCTCTCGGCCAGCCCGGCGATCCGACCACGTCGGCGTCGTCGATCCCAGCGGGGACCGCTACATTCTTTTCGGCGGTCGAGATCAGAACAGCTTCTTCAACGATACTTGGGCTTTCGACCTGTCGGCGCGGACTTGGGCGCCGCTTGCAACCTCGGGCACCCCGCCAAGTCCGCGCGAAGCGATGGGTGCGATCTACGACCCGTTGCGCGACCGCCTGATCCTCGTCGGCGGTTGGAACGGCGCAGTGTCCCTCAACGAGGTGTGGGCCCTCACGCTCGACGCCAGCCCGACCTGGACACAATTGTCCCCCGGAGGCACTCCTCCTCCCGGGCGTTATGCGCACAACCTCGTCTACGATCCCGTGCGGGACAGGGTTGTCCTGTTCGGCGGCTACAATGGTTTTAATTACTTCAATGATGCCTGGGCCTTGAATCTCTCGGGGCCCCCGGTCTGGACGAACCTGTCGCCCGCCGGCACGCTTCCAAGTCGTCGCATCGGACCGGAGAGCATCTATGATCCGCTGCGGGACCGACTGATCGTATTCGGCGGCTACGATGGCGGTTTTCACAACGACGTCCACGCCCTTGCGCTCGCGTCGCCCGCGTGGACGCTATTGTCTCCAACCGGACCGGCTCCGCTCGCCCGTGACTTCACGAGCGGCGTCTATCACCCGATGCTTGATCGTCTCGTGATCTTCGGCGGAAACACCAACCGTCTCTCTCCTTTGCGTCCTGCGATCGGGCTCGGTGATACCTGGACACTTTCTTGGGGGCAGATTCCCACGCCGACGCGGATCGGATTTGCCGAGGAGGAAGTTCTTCCGGGAACCGCAAAGATCACCTGGTTTACCCCCGACGGGGCGGGGCAGACCGCAGTCGCATATCGCCGGGAGGCGACGTCTGACTGGCAGTCTCTGGGACCTCTTAGTTCCGACGCATCCGGACGGATCGTGCTGGTCGATCGCGTCCCCGCAGGCGGAAGGTTCGCCTATCGCCTGGGCAATTTCGGCGAGGCGGAGGGAACCTTCACGGAGGAACACTGGCTTCAGATCCCGGGCGCGCTCGCGTTCAGCCTCTCGGGCTCGTCGCCCAATCCGTCCCAGGGCATGATGAGTGTGTCGTTCATGCTGCCCATCCGAGCCTCGGCCGCACTCGACTTGATCGACATTCGCGGCCGGATCGTCGCCCATCGCGATCTGAGCACACTGGAGCCCGGGGCACACGTCGTCGACCTGGGCGGTGAGTCCCAGCTGGCGTCGGGGATGTACCTGCTCAAGCTTTCGCAGGGCGCACGTTCGGAAATCCGGAAGGTTGCGATCGTCCGCTGAGGGGGAACGTTTGTTCTACGAAGTCGACTTCGCCAGTGACGACCGGGATGCGTTGCAGGCGCAACTGAACCAGATCTGCGACTATGTAAACGACGTTGAGACCAAGGTCCTGCATCGCGCGAGGATGAACCTGTTCTTCCTCCTGATGCAGGACCTGATTCGTCGGGGCATCGTAACGGAGTTCGGCTCTGCGCTCGACATCGGCTGCAACACGGGGATCTATTCCCGGATGCTGGCAGACTTCGGATTCAGCCGGGTTCTTGGCGTCGACATCGTGCCCGACATGATCGAGCGTGCGAACCGGAGCTTTGGCCGGGACGACGGTGAGAAGGTTGTCGAATTCCGGGTTGCCGACGCCGAGCAGCTCAACCGCGACCAGAAGTACGATCTCATCCTCTGCACCGAGGTCATCGAGCACACGGCCCGCCCCGAGCTCGTGGTCGCCAACATCAAAGCCATGCTCTCGTCTCGCGGCGTCGCGATCGTGACCCTACCGAACGCCTGGTCGTTCCCCTACCAGGCGGCGAACCTCGCCTACCGCATCAAGCGACCCCCAAAAAACCAGGAGTTCGAAGATCATCTGAAGTATCCGTTCCCGCGGGCGCTCAAGTTGATGAAAGGAGACGGGCTCCGGCTTGTGCACACCGACGGCGCCAACCTCCTGCTCGAAACGCACCTCCTGCGCCTGCTGTACGGCACGAAGCTGTTCGCGTCGCTGAATCGGCTGCAGTTTGCCCTGGGCCGCGCTTGGCCATTCAAGTTTTTCTCGCAGTTTTTCTTCATGGTGCTGACGCGCGAGGACCGGCCGCGCGACTGAAATCCGGCCCGCGAGCCCGGCCTTGACACCCGGTTGAACAGGCCCTTACGATGCGGCGTCGTTGCGGGGGCCCCGGGCCCCCGTTCGTTTGGTGGGGTTGTAGTTCAGTTGGTTAGAACGCCTGCCTGTCACGCAGGAGGTCGCGGGTTCGAGTCCCGTCAACCCCGCCATTTTTCTCTTCTCGCCGCGCGGCGCTGTGCCACAATTCGC
>JBKJOC010000270.1:0-2616 GCA_046595725.1 Candidatus Eiseniibacteriota bacterium | reverse complement strand
CGGGCAACGATCCCATCAGCGCGTCGTCGGAATGCGGTTGTGTTCCCACTCGATCGTCCCGCTCCATCCGAAGTGCGCCTTGAATCCCAGCGCGTCCTCGGGGCTCCATGCAGCGAGCGGCCGCGACCACTGCGCGACGTTGCTTACGGGCGCGATGTCCGCCTCGCCGCCCTCGATCAGCGGCCAGCGGTGCGCCTCGAAGGCCGCGCGCACGAGCGCCAGTTTTTGCGGATCGAACCCCATCAGGCGCGCGCAGACCGCGTCCACCGCGACGGGATTGTCGCCCGCGATCACGAGCCCCTCGGCGCGGCGGTCGCCGCCCTGCGGGCCGTTGCCATCCATCGCGACAATGCCGTCGACCACCGAAAACCAGCGCTTGCCCTGGCCGGCCGGGCGCATCGAGCCGTCGGCCCCGCCGTAGGTGAGGATGCGATTCAAGTCGAGGCACATGCGCCACACGGTGTCGTTGCCGTGCCAGTTGCCCGAGCGCACGACCTCTTCGTTGTTGCCGAACACGTCGTAGCCCATGCGCTTGGTGCGGCGCGCGATCGACTTGACGAGCGGCACGCTGGTCAGCAGCAGCTCCTTGATCGGAACCACCAGCAGGTTCTCGATACGCGACTTGAGCGTGCTGCGATCGAACTGGTCGCCGCCCTCGGACGGTCCGCCGAAGGCGTAGTGGGGGAGCCAGTTCTTGTTCGCGTTGATGCCCACCAGGCCCTTGAGGTTGACGGTGATGCCGCACTTCTTGTGGGTCTTGAGCTTGGGCAGGCTGATGAAGACGTCGGCCATCAGCGGAGACTTCGAGATGGCGTACTCGTGGCGGCCTGCGCGCTGGTGCGCGTTGGTCTCCTTCCAGTCGTAGTAGGCGCCGTAGTAGCGCTTTCCCTGCGCGTCGAGGGACCGGAACATGCTGTCGTGCGCCAGGTCGATCGCGACGCTGCCGCGCGGGTCGCCCGGCAATGCAACAGTCTCGACGTAGATGCCATCCTTCTCCACGTAGTGCTCGTCCCTCAGGTCGAGCACCTCGATCTCGAAGCCGTGGCGCGCGCGGTAGTAGGCCTTGAGGGCGCCCAGGCCTGTGCGGTCCATCAACTGGTCCCAGTGCGAGTCGGTCTGCGGCGCGTCGCCCAGCCAGATCGCGCCCTCGCCCTTGAGCGCGAGATGGACATAATCGACCACCGCGCGAATCACCGAGCCATGCGTGATCAACGAGTCCCACTCATCCCTCAAGGTGTGTTTGTGAGCGATCAGGTTGGGCTTGAGGAAGACCGTGTCGCCTGGCCGCACCAGCGTTCCCAGCGGGTTCCACGCGGCGGTGCCGAAGCGCCCTCTGTCCATCCCGAGCAGGGCGAAGGCGTCGCGCACCGCGGCGTAGGCCGTGTTCGTGGGATCGAGTTCGCCCGCGCCGGAGAATTCCGGGTACCGCGCGGGCGGGTGGTAGGGCGGGTTCTCCGGATAGCCCGGGCGGTCCTGACGCTGGATGGCAACGGCGTAGTGGCTCATGAAGTTCCACGGTTTCGGAGGGGCAAGGCGCGAATTCGTTCGAGCAGGGAAGTATAGCGATCGACGGCTTCGAGGGCCAACGCTTCCTCGTCGAACAGTTCGGCGCGCGCGGGTCCCAGGAGGGACATGCGATCGGCCGCCTCCGGATGATCGAGCAGCCAGGCCACCTTGAGCGCCAGGGCCGCGGGATCGTGCGCCGGGATCCAGAGGACGTGGTCCGGCTCGACCAGCCAGTCGGCGGCGGCGTTGACGCGCGTGGTCAGGATCGGGAGCCCGGCCGCCAGCGCCTGGAAGATCGTCATCGAGAAGCCTTCGCGCTCGGTGGGGAACAGCAGCATGCCCGCCGTCCGGTAGTGCTCCGCCGTATCGGCCTCGGCGACGTACCCGAGGAAGCGCACTTCGTTCGCCAACCCGAGTTCGCGCGTGAGCGCCTCGGCGGGCGCGCGCTCGGGCCCGTCGCCCACGACGTCGAGCGTCACCGCGCGGCCCTCGCGCACGAGCAGCGCCACGGCCCGGATGGCCTCGCGCAGGCCCTTGGTCGACACCAGCCGGGCAATGAAGAGCAGGCGCGAGCGCTCGCGCACAGGCCTGGGCTCGATCCGGAATCGCCGCCAGGGGACCACGTTCTTCATGACGGAGATCTTCGCCCCCTCCGCGCCCTGCGTGATGAGCGCGGCGCGCTCCTCGGTCGAGAGCACGCCGACACCGGCGGAGCCCTGGAGCACGAGCCTGGTCAGGGCGCGCCACAGCGGCGAGCGTGTCGCGACCAGCGCCGGATCCGAGCCGTGGAACTTGAAGAACAGGGGCTGGCCGAGCGCCCGCGCAAGGAGGGCGTAACAGCTGTCGCGCAGCAGAGCGCGACGGTCGAATGCGCTGTCGAGGTGGACCAGATCGGGACGCTCGCGCCGCACCAAGCGCGCGAACGCGACCAGGTCCGACACGCCCTCGCCCAGTCGACCGAGCGCGGACACGGTGCGCGACCTGCGGCCGAAGGGCAGGGCGAGCGCGGTCAGGCGGCCGGTGCGCTCGCAGGCGGCCTGGAAGACGTGCTCGGTGGCGGCGATTCCGCCGGGCATGTCGGAGCCGATGGTGCCGAACGCGACGCGCAGG
>JBKJOC010000328.1:0-2900 GCA_046595725.1 Candidatus Eiseniibacteriota bacterium | reverse complement strand
GGCCGAGTCCTCCAGCGGCTCGAACCAGTAGGGCTCGTCCATGCGCCGCATCCAGAGGGGCGGCGGCCCCGCGCCCGCCGCGCGCGAGGGCGAGAGGCGCGGCACGTGGACGTCCTGATGGCGCGGAACCTCCGCGGCGACCGTGACCTGTGTCCGCGCTCCCGCGCGGTCCGCCAGCTCGAACGTCACTTCGCCGTTACTCTTCGCCACGCCGGCATGGACCAGCGCCTCGGGCATGGTCAGGAACAGCGGGCCCATCCATGCGATGCCCATCTCATTGTCCCGCGGGATCAGCGCAGAGACGCGCTCGATCGCGCGCTCCACCCTGGTTCCGTCGATCGACACCACGCGCCGGCCGATGGCTTGAGCGTGGGCCGAATCGGCGTCGACCACCCAGGTGCCGTCCGCGAAAAAGTAGGTCAAGACCGGCAGGCTCTTCCACGGTCCGAAGCGCTCGCTCACGGGATAGAGCGTCGTGTGCCCGTCGCCCAGGCGGACCAGCAGGGCCTGCATCGCCACCAGGACCTGGCCGTCTGGGAGCCGCGGAATGGCGCGGTCGAGTACCTGCACCGCGGTCTCAAAACCTCGCGGAAGTGCTTGTGCCCGATAGCGATAATGCATTCGCTTCACTTCGGACCTGAGGTAGTCAAGGTCGTAGCGCAGCCCTTGGTCGCGCGTGAATGTCCGCGCCGGCAACTGACCGGTCGTGGCCTTGAAGCGGGGGTCGGTGAAGAGCCGGGCAAACGCGCTGTCCTGCGCCAGCTCGGGGCGGTGCTCATTGCCCCAGGCGACTGAGCGCTCGAGCCAGGCCAGCGCGCTGTCCTTCTCGCCACCTCTGGCGAACGCGCGCGCCAGGTCCTCGGCGACGACGGTGCGCGTGCGGTAGCCGAGGCGGAGCGCGTGGCGATAGGCGTCGACCGCCTCGCGGGACTCGCCCTGACCCAATGCCAGGTCGCCGCGCAGCTCCCACAGGAGCGGATCCCAGGAGGAGCGTTCGAGCGCGCTGCGCGTGAGCGCGAGGGCTTCGGCGTCGCGGCCGGAGCGGGCGCGCGCGAGCAGCGTGTCGACGTCCGCGCCATAGCGCGCGGGCGCGGGGAGGGTCTGGGCAAGGGACGGCGTGGCGAGGACGAGCAGGAGCAGCAGGACACGCATGGCGATCGCTCCGAGGGTGAAGAAGCCGGGAAGGTCGGCTCCCTTACTCAATCCCCCGGGTCCGGGTTGCTTTACTGCAGCCGCACCATCTTGACGCTGCGCTGTCCGAACGCCGTGGTCAGCCGGACGAAGTAGAGGCCCGCCCCCGCGCGCGCTCCCGAGGCGTCGAGGCCGTTCCAGCGCACCGCGTGCTCGCCCGCCGAAAGCGCACCCGAGTTGCTGGACCAGACCCGCTGCCCGTTCGGCGTGAAGATCTCGAGCCTCGCGCTCGAGGCCATGGGCAGGCGGAAGCGCAGCAGCGTCGCGCCGCGGCCCGGGTTCGGCATCGGGGAGAGGAGCGCGAACGCGACCGCGTCGCCGGTCGGCAGGACACCCACCGCCGGGCCGAGAATCCGGAACAGCGTCGCGCTCTGGTCAAAGGCCGCGTTGAGCGAGCCGTCGAAGGCGGTCAGGCGGACCAGCGCCGAGTCCGTCGCTCCAACGGGCACCGTCCACTGGAGACCCGAGGTGTCCGGTGCCACCGTCGCGATCGGGCTGAAGGGGCCGACCGCACCGTGGATCGAGTACTCGACCCGCACCGAATCGACGCCCAGGGCGTCGCTCGCCGACCAATCGATGAGCCGGCTTTCGCCCTCGATCCACGCCTCGCCGCCGTTGGGCGAGAGCAGTGCGAGCAGGGGCGGCGTGGTGTCGACGATCGAGAAGGTCCCCGAGGTGGACGTACCGGTATTGCCGGCCAGGTCGTGCACCGTGGCGCGGAGCCTCGCCTGCGCCACGAGGGCCGCGGGCACGCTCCAAGTGTACGGGGAGGTCGGCGGGATGCCGGTTGCCAGCGGCGACCAGTTCGCACCGTTGTCCGCCGAGTATTCCAGGTCCAGGGCGGTCACGCCCACGTTGTCCGAGGCGGTGAACGCCACGTTCGCGGGGGCCCCGGCCTCGACCTGCGCGGCTGGCGCCGGCGCCGTGATCGACACCGTCGGCGGCACGCCGTCGACGATCGCGAAGTTGCCCGCGCTCGCCGCCGTGCCCGCGTTCAGGGCCGCGTCGGAGGCGGTGACGCGAACTCGCGCGGTGCCGGTCACCGTGCCGGGGACCGTCCAGGCAAAGGCGCCCGAGTTGGCGAGGCCGGTCGCGATGACGTTCGGGTAGCTGCCTCCGCCGTCGGTCGAGTACGCGAGGTCGACCGCGGTGACGCCGACGTTGTCGCTCGCCGCCCACGTGATGTTGTGGAGCGAGCCCGCGTCCCAGGATTCGCCGCCGTTCGGGGACGTGATCAAGGTCGTGGGCGCGACTCCGTCGACGATCGCGAAATTGGCCGCGCTCGCGGCCGCCCTCGGGTTGTTGAACGCGTCCCGCGCAGTCACGCGCACCCGGGCGGTCGTGGTCGGCGCCGCCGGCACCGTCCAGGCGTAGCTGCCCGTGTTCGGGATGGCAGAGGCGATGACGTTGGGGTAGCTGCCGCCGCCGTTGGTCGAGTAGGCGAGGTCGATCGACGGGACCCCCGAGAAGTCGGATGCGCTCCAGGTGATGTTGTGGACGCTGCCGGCCCCCCAGGACTCGCCGCCGTCGGGGGAGGTCAGTGTCAGGCTCGGCCCGGTGTGATCGAAGGCGGCGAAGACGTCGAGCTTGCCGAAGCCCCAGGTGTTGTTCGGCGCCGCCCCGGTGAACGCGTCGGTCCTGGCGTGGGCCTCGAGCGCCTGCTTGACGCGGCTGGGTGAGGAGCCGGGGTAGGCCGACAGGAAGAGCGA
>JBKJOC010000084.1:0-3035 GCA_046595725.1 Candidatus Eiseniibacteriota bacterium | reverse complement strand
GGATGGTCTCGAACTCGAGTTCGGCGCCGTGCATTTTCGCGACGAAGATCTCGCGATCGAGCCTGCGGTTCATGCTCAGGCGATCGGCGGGGATCTTCTCGGCCCGCGCGCGGAACTTCCGGGTGCGCTCCAGCCTGTCAACGACTGCTGCAGCCGAGGTCTCGTCGTGCTTCGAATCGAAGGCGTGGATGCCGACGCCGGTCGCCCAACTCGGGCGGACCCGAAGCTCGCCCTCGAACCACTCGTCGACTACCTGATCGAAGCTCCGGTCCTCGGCGGACTTTGCCGGCTCGTTGGCCGCGGGCTTGTAGGGCGGCAGCAGGTCCGTCTCCGCCCTCACCGACACCGGAGCGCGGAGGCAGAGCACGGCCGCGAAGAGCGCGACACGGAGCAGGATCCGGCGGGCGGGAGCGACAGCCACATGACCTCCTTGGACGAATCTGTGCGCGTGCGAACGGGAACGGGACACACCGGGCGGGTCGGCGTGTAATAACGATTGGCCTGAGGGCCGGAGACCGCGAGTCTAGGGGGGGACCCCCGGAGCGTCAAGCCAGCCCGCCATTTCCTGGAGGAGATTGCCGCGTGAGCCGCACCGTCTCGAACTCATGGCATTCGCCCCTGATCGCGCTGGCCCTGGGCGCGCTGATCGCGCTCGGCGGGGCCGTCGCCGGGCCCCGCGCCGTTTCGGCCGCGGCCGCTTCCGACACCGCGCAGGCGCATCGTTATTACAGGCAGGGGCTGGCGTTCTACAGCGAGGGACGTTATGTCGAAGCGCTGCGGCAGTTCCAGAATGCAACGTTCTTCGGGCCCGAAGACAGTGAGGTGCGCTTCGCGCTCGGTCTCTGCCTCCTTAAACTCGAGGAGCCCGGGCAGGCGCGCGTCCAATTCGAGCGCGCGCTCACTGCGGCACCCGAGCACGCGAGCGCCCACTACAACCTGGGCCTGGCGCTGACCACCCTCGCCGACACGACCGAGGCCCGCCGCCACCTGCTGCGCGCCTCGGCACTCGCGCCGCGGACTCCCGGGCTCCATCGGGCGCTGGCGCGTCTGGCAGAGCGGACCGGCGATGTGTCGGGGGCGGTCGCCGAGCTCAGGCTCGAGCGCCTGGCCACTCCCGACAGCGCGAAGACCCACGCCGAACTGGGCCGGCTGCTGGCACTCGGGGGGCAGCCGGACAGCGCTCTCGCCGCGTTCGCCCGCGCGTTGGAATTGAATCCCCGGCTGCTCGATGCCCGGATCGCCCAGGCCAGAACTTTTGAGGCGCTCGCCCGTTCGACCGACGCCGCGCAAGCCTGGGGCGCGGCAGCCGCGCTTGATCCGTCGCGCGCCGACCTGCGCGCCGCCGAGGGCGTGGCGCTGATCCGCCTCGGGCGATCGGCCGAAGCCGCGCCTGCCTTCGAGAGCGCGATGCAGCTCGATCCGCGCGACGCGCGCAGTGCGTTCAATCTCGGGATCGCGCTCGAGGCACTCGATCGCCGGGAGGAATCGCTCGACGCCTACCGCGCTGCGAACCTGCGCGACTCGACCTACGCGGATCCCTGGCTCAACCGGGGGGCGTTACTGGCACGCATGGGGAGGAAAGGCGAGGCGCGCGATGCCTTCGAGCGCTACCTGACGCTCGCGCCGGATTCGCCGCGGGCGGGTGAAATCCGCCGCGCGGTCGCAGTCCTTGCGCAATCAACTCGCAAACCTCGAAAGACCGGTTAGCGGCAGATTCCGTCGCCGCTGCTCGGCGGATAGAGCTGGCCGATCGCGGGGCGGTAGCCCGCCGGCGCCACGCCGGACTCGGCGTCACGGGCCGCGGCGATCAGGTGACCACGCTCTTCTCTCGACAACGCCACCAGGAGCTCGGCCGGAGACGCGTCGTCACTTCCGTTTTTCGGAAGGATGACGGCTGCTTCCGCATTCGAGACTCCAAGCGAGAACGCCGACCAGTCCGGCTCGGGCGACTCCGTGCGCTGAGCAGGGCGCTTTGCGGCTCGGGCGACCGCGAGCGGTGCCGGTTCAGCCAAAAACCACGGCGCGCTCGATCCGTCCGTCGTGGCAATGACCGAATTTGAGGGGGACGGAGCGGCGGCATGACGCGGCGCGGCCGTACGCGCGAACACCAATGCGGCGAGCGCGGCAGCCAGTGCGAGGAGGGCCAGCGCCAGGAGCAGGGACTTCGCGACGCGCGGACGAACCGCGGCAACCGCAGTGGTGGGACGATCAGGATGTCGGCGCATGATGTGCTCACTCCATGAGAGACGTTGGAATCCGCCCGGCGGCTCGGCCATGATTCTGCGCCTGCGCGGGGCGCGTCGCCAAGGTCCGATGTGCAACTTGGGTCCGTCTTGACACGTTTCTCAGCTCCTGTGCGGGTCGTTCCCGACACAGCTCCGGGTGCTGGCCGGTCCTCCGCGGGGAATCGCAGCGTTCGCAGGCGTTTGCCAAGCTGGCACGACTCGTGATGTAGGAAGGGGTCGAGGCGCCGGCTCGAAGTCTGGGCACGGACCCGGGCCGGGAAACTCCCGGACCGGAGCATCGACCGGCGCCGCCTCCGGTTTGGAAAGGATCGAATGAACGGAATCGAGGGAAGGGGCCGCGGCCCGCTCGGATGGGGCGGCTCGGCGCTGGTGCCCGCGGCAGCGCTGCTCGCGCTCGGGCTGATGGGCGCGGCGTGGATCGCGGGCTCGTACGCGATGGGATTCGCCAACAGTCGCGCCACGATCACGGTCACCGGATCGGCGAAGAAGACGATCCGTGCCGACCTCGCGGTGTGGCGGGGCTCCTTCAACGCGCAGTCGCCCCGCATCGAGGACGCGTACGCCGAGCTCGAATCGTCGGCGCGACGCGTCCGCGCCTACCTGGTCGGCCGCGGCTTCGCCGACAGCGCGCTCGTGTTCACGCAGGTCCAGACCCAGACGCTCTACACGCGCGCGCCGAGCGGGATGGAGACCGGCCAGGTCGACGGCTATCGCCTGATGCAGACCGTCGAGGTGCGCTCGCGCGACGTGCAGAAGATCTCGCTCCTCGCGCGCGAGTCGACCGAGCTG
>JBKJOC010000045.1:0-7561 GCA_046595725.1 Candidatus Eiseniibacteriota bacterium | reverse complement strand
GGCCGGCGCACGCGCGCGCCGCGCGGGCTCGAGGCGTGGGCGCGCTCGATCGAGGACGGCTCGGCGCCCGCGGGCTGGGTGGTGGACGATGCGCGGCCGCACGCGATGTTCGAGACCGTGTTCCTCGGGTTGCGGCTCGATGCCGGCATGCGCCTCGCCGACGCGGGCGTGGATGAGCAGGAACGCGAGCGCTGGGAGCAGGCCGCTTCCGGGCTTGTCGGCTCCGGATTCCTGGTGCCAACTCTCGGGGGATTCCGCATCCCGAGGGAGGAGCGCGCGCGCACCGACGCGATCGCTCTCCTGTGGCGGGAGGCGGCCGAAGCGCCGTCCTGACCTCGTGTATACTGCCGATCCATGGCGGGCGCAGCGGCCTCGCCAGGATCGTCCTGCGCCGCACTCGTGACGCCCGAAGACGGGGGAGAAACTTTCTTGAAACATGATCGATCGCACGCGCGCGCCGACGAGCCGGAGCGTCCCGAAATCCCGGCTCCCGAGCCCGTCGATGTCTTTGGCCCGGCGGCCGAGGCGGACGAACCGCTGGCCCGGCTCGAAGCCGAACTCGCCCGCCTGAAGGACGAGCGCCTGCGCGCCGAGGCCGACCTGCAGAATGTCCGGCGCCGCGCGGCGCGCGAGGTCGAGGAGGCGGAGCGTCGCGGCGAGGCCCGCGCGCTCGGCGGCTTCATCACGCTCATCGATGACCTCGAGCGCGCGCGCGCGGCGTCCACGCCGGCCGAGGCGGCGGGCTCACTGGCCCAGGGCCTCGACCTGGTCCTCGCGCGCGCGCTCGAGGAACTGGCGCGCCTCGGCGTGACGACGATTCATCCCCATGGCGAGCCGTTCGATCCGCATGCCCACGACGCGCTGCTTTCGGGCGAGAGCGCGGAGCATCCGGCGGGCGCGGTGTCGCAGGTGATCGCTCGCGGCTACCGCCAGGGCGAGCGCTTGCTGCGCCCCGCGCGCGTCATGGTGTCGACCGGCCTCCCCACGGATGCGGAGGCGGGCGGAGAGAAGCGCCTGTGAGCGTGCGGCGCGACTACTACGAAGTGCTGGGTGTGGCGAAGGGCGCGACCGAAGTCGAGATCAAGCGCGCCTACCGGAAGCTTGCGATGGACTTCCACCCGGACCGAAATCCCGGCGACGCCTCGGCCGAGCTCAAGTTCAAGGAAGCGACCGAAGCCTACGAGGTGCTCAAAGACGGCGACCGGCGCGCGCGTTATGACCGCTTCGGGCACGAGGCATCCGGGCCGGCGGGCTCGCCCGGCGCGGGCTTCGACGGCTTCGACCTGTCGGATGCCCTGCGTGCCTTCATGCGCGACTTTGGCGGCGGCGGCGCGGGCTTCGAGGACTTCTTCGGGGGCCAGGCGGGCGGCGGCCAGGCGGGGCCCGGTCCGCGGCGCGGGCAGGACCTGCGCGTTCGCCTCAAGCTCTCGCTCGAGGAGATTGCGACCGGCGTGAAGAAGAAGATCCAGGTCAAGCGCCAGGTCGAGTGCGAGACCTGCTCGGGCTCGGGCGCGCAGAAGGGCGGCAAGAAGACCTGCTCCCAGTGCGGCGGCCGCGGCCAGGTGCGCCAGGTCCAGTCCTCCTTCTTCGGCCAGTTCGTCAATATCGCGGCCTGCCCGCGGTGCCGCGGGACCGGGGAGATGATCGAGAACGCCTGCCTCAAGTGCCGCGGCGAGGGACGCCTCGCCGATTCCTCGACCGTGACCGTCGAGGTGCCGGCCGGCGTGGCGCAGGACAACTACATCCCGTTGCGCGGCCTGGGCGACGCTGGCCCGAACGGCGGACCGGCGGGCGACCTGCAGGTCCTGATCGAGGAAAAGCCGCACGATGTCTTCACGCGCGATGGCGCCGACCTCTGGGTCGAACTGCCGGTCGCGATGCCGCGCGCCGTGCTCGGCGGCGAGATCGAGATCCCGACGCTCGATGGCACGGTCAAGAAATCCATCGCCGCGGGAACGCAGTCGGGGAAAGACGTCCGGATCGCGGGGGCGGGGCTGCCGCGCCTGCGCACCCGCGGCAAGGGCGACCTCATCGCGCGCCTGCGCGTGTGGACGCCCACGAAACTGACGGCGCGCGAGAAGCAGTTGTTCGAGGAACTCCACTCCCTCGAGGCGGGCAAGACGCCGCAGGCGGGCAAGGGGTTCTTCGAGAAGGTCCGCGACGCCCTTGGCGGCTGACCTCCACCCATTCGGCCAACCCGTCACCCAGGTCGTGCTCGACTCGCTGGCGCCCGATCGCGTGCGCGTCGAGGGCGACGATGCCCGGCACCTGGTCGCGAGCCTGAGGCTTGCGGTCGGCGGCCGCTTTGTCGCGACCGACGGGCGCGGCGGACTCGCGCGCCTCGAAGCCACAGCGCTCGACCGCCGCGGCATCGACGCCCGGGTGCTCGAGCGCGCGCAGGCTCCGCAACCGACGTTGAGGATCTGGCTGGCGGCCGAGGCGCCGGGAGGGCGGGGCGACTGGATCGTCGAAAAGGCGGTCGAGCTGGGGGCGTTCGGCTTCGCCCCGCTCGGGGGCGCCGGCGGGGGCCGGATCGAGCGCTGGCGGCGGGTCGCCCGTGCGGGCCTCAAACAGTCGCTCTCGGCCTGGGAGCTCGCGCTCCTGACCGACCGCCCTGCGCTCCTCGAGGCCTCGGAGCGGGCGGCCGGGGGCCCGGTCGCGGCCTGGGTTGCCGACCCCGGTGGGGCTCCGGTCCTGCACCAAGTGCTGCCGCCGCAAGGGGATCTGTTCCTGGTTTCTGGTGCCCCCGGAGGCTTCCGGCCGGGCGAGCGCGAGGGCTGGGAGGCGCTCAAAGGGGCCGTCCGGGTCGACCTCGGACGCCTTCGGCTGCGGGCCGAGACCGCGGCGGTCGTCCTGCTCGCCGCGGCGGCCCTGAAGCGCGCGCAGGGAGCCTCAAAGGCCCCGGAAACCGCTTGACCTTACGGCAGTTGAGGCCCTAGATTCCGGGTCAACGACATCAACCGGTGTCTTCCCATTTGCCGGGCCCGCGTGGTCGTTGATCGCGGGCCTTGAGCTTGAGAGGGGGGTTGCAATGCCCGGCATCAGGGTGAAGGAGAACGAATCCTTCGAAAGCGCCCTGCGCCGCTTCAAGAAGAAATGCGAGAAGGCCGGAGTGCTGGCGGATCTACGCCGTCATCAGCACTTCGAGAAGCCTTCCGAGCGGCGGAAGCGCAAAATGAACGCCGCCAAGCGCAAGAATCTTGCGCGCAAAGTCGAGATCTGACCTTCGCGCGCATTCCAGCAGTCCAGTGAGGGCGGGGGGGTGTGTGCACTCTCCTCGCCCTTGCCTTTTCGGCCCGCGCAGGCGCGCCGGTGGGAGAAGACGTTGAAGCGCATGCCGGCCCCGGTGCCCTCGGCCGTGCTCGAACTGCTCGAGTTCCACAAGGTGACGGATTGGCTGGCCGGGCTGACGGGCGCGCCCACGTCGGAAGCGCTCGCGCGCGCGCTCGAACCCGCGCCCGATGTCGCCGAGGCGGGCAGGAGGCTGGCTGCGCTCTCAGAGGGCAAGCGCCTGGCCGAGGCGCGTGGACCCTGGCCGGGCCCGCCGCCCGTGGCCCTGGCCGAGGCGCTCGAGCGCGAATTCGCGCAGGGCGGATTGACCAGCCCGCGGACGTTGTTCCAGGTCACCGAGCTGCTGGCGGCGACAACGCGTGCCGCGCGCTACTGGGACGACGCCCGGAGTGCGGCGCCCGAGGCCGCCCGACTGGCGACCGGGCTGACGCCGGACGCCGAGCTCGAGAAGCGGCTGCGCGTCTCGGTCGACGCCGAAGGGCACGTGCTCGATGGCGCGAGCCCCGAGCTGGCCGCGGTGCGCAAGCAGCAGGGCGTGGTGCGCGGGCGGCTGCGCGAGAAGCTCGACCGCTACAAGGCGGTTGCGGCCGAGGAAGGTACGTTCGTCACCCAGCGCAACGACCGCTTTGTGGTCGCGGTGCGGGCCGACCGCTTCGAGCGCGCCAAGGGCCTGGTGCACGACGCGTCGGCGAGCGGGCAGACGCTGTTCGTCGAGCCGTTCGAGGTCTGCGCGCTCAACAACGACCTCGCCGAGCTTGCGGCGCGCGAGCGCAACGAGATCCAGCGCGTGCTGCGCGCGCTCACCGACCTGGTGCGCGCCGCTCGGCCCGCGCTCGAGGCCAGCGAGCAGGCGCTCGCGTTGACCGACCTTTTGTGGGCGCGTGTGCGCCTGTCGCGCGCGCTCGACGCCACGACGCCCGTGCTCGATCCGGCGGGCGCGAAGCTGGTGCTGGGCCACGCGCGGCATCCGCTCCTGTGGCGCGACGCCGGCGGCGAACGGGACCGCGAGGCGGCGCGAGCGCGTGTCACGCCGCTGTCGCTGTCCTTGACTCCGCCCCAGCGCGTTCTCCTGGTGAGTGGGCCGAACATGGGCGGCAAGACGGTCGCGCTCAAGACTGTCGGGTTGCTGGCGCTGATGGCGCAGGCCGGGCTCGACATCCCGGCGGATGAGGGCGCGCGGCTGCCGTGGTCGGAGGTGATCCTGGCCGACATCGGCGACGCCCAGTCGATCGAGGCGCACCTGTCGACCTTCGCCGCGCACCTGAAGCGGCTCGACGGCATGGCCCGCGCGGCGGGCCCGTCGTGCCTCTTCCTGCTCGACGAGTTGGGCTCGGGCACGGACCCGGCCGAGGGCGCCTCGCTCGGCCGCGCGTTGCTCAAGCACTTCGCGCGCGCAGGCGCGTGGGCGGTCGCGACCACGCACCTGGGCAGCCTCAAGGTGCTGGCGCAGGAGGATAAGGCGATCGTCAACGCCTCGATGGCGCTCGATCCTGAGACCCTCGCGCCGCGCTTCGAGCTGATCGTCGGGGTGCCGGGCGGGAGCCACGCGCTCCACATCGCGGAGCGGCTCGGCTTCCACCCGGCGGTGCTGGCGGAGGCGCGGGCCGAACTGCCCGAAGCCCAGCGCTCGCTCGAGACGCTGCTCGGGGACGTGACGAGGGAGCTGGCGCGGGCGCGTGATGCGCGGGCGCAGTTCGAGAGCGCCGAGGCGCGCGCCGGCGCCTCCGCCGAGGCGCTCGAGGCCGAGCGGGCGGAATTGCGGGACCATGCCAGGCAGGCGGGGCGCGACCGGTTGGCCCAGGTCCGGGCGCTCGAGGGCCAGGTGCAGGCGCTGCTTCGGGATGCAAGGTCTGAGGCAAAAAGCGAGGAGAAGAGTCGCGAGCGCATCCAAGACTTGGAGACCCGCTCGCGGGCCCTCGCAAGGGACAGCGACCGCCTGGCCGACCAGCCGCCGACCACGGGCCCGCCGGCCCGCCTGGCCCGCGGCGCGACGGTGTTCGTGCGCGACCTGGGCGTGACCGCGACCGTGGTCGAGGGGCCGGACTCCGAGGGCCGGGTCGTGCTCGAGCGCGGCACGTGGCGGATCCAGAGCCGTGCCGAACAGCTGTTCGCGGCGCCCGAGGATCCGGGCGCGGCGAAGGCGAAGTCCGGCAAGGCCCGCGGCGCCGGTGCGATGAACCTGCCGGATGTCGATGCCGCGCTCGAGATCGACGTGCGCGGCCTCGACCAGGAAGAGGCGCTGCGCGGGATGGACGAAGGGCTCGACCGCGCGGTGCTGTCGGGATTGGACGAGGTGCGCGTGATCCACGGGATCGGCAAGGGCGTCCTGCGCGAGGCCATCGCGCGCGCGCTCAGGCTCCACCCGCACGTCGCCGAGAGCCGGCTCGGCGGTCACGGCGAAGGCGGGCGCGGGGTCACGGTCGTGCGGCTCCGCTAAGGGCGGGTGGCCCGGGAAGCAGAGAGACGCGTGCGCTTCAGCGAGGAGACCATCGAGCAGGTGCGGCAGGCCGTGGACCTGGTGGAGTTGATCGGGGGCCACGTCCAGCTGCGCAAGGCGGGACAGTCATGGAAGGGGCTCTGTCCGTTCCACGACGAGAAGACGCCGTCGTTCACGGTCAACCCCGAGCGCCAGGCCTACCATTGCTTCGGCTGCGGGGCGGGCGGCGATGCCTTCCGCTTCGTGATGGAGACGGACCGGTTGCCGTTCCTCGAGGCAGTGCAGTCGCTGGCCGAGCGCTACGGGGTCACGCTTCCGGTGGCGGCAGAGGAAGACCAGGCGGGCCGACTGCTGCGCGCGCTCGAAGAGGCGCAGACGTTCTATCGCCGCACGCTCGAGGATCCGGGAACCGGACGCGAGGCGCGGGACTACCTCGGGGCGCGCGGGCTCACGCCCGGGATTCTCGAGGAGTACGGTGCGGGTTTCGCGCCCGCGGGCTGGGACGCGCTGGGATCGCGGCTCCTGGCGTCGGTCGGTCTTCATGCGCTGGTCGAGGCCGGGCTCGTGGTCCGGCGCGAAAAGGGCGAGGGAGCGTACGACCGCTTCAGGAACCGGGTGCTGGTGCCGCTTCGGCTGCCGAGCGGCCGCGTGGTGGGATTCGGCGGGCGCGCCCTCGGGGACGAGACGCCGAAGTATCTGAACTCTCCGGAGACTCCGGTCTATCGGAAGGGAAAGTTCCTGTTCGGCCTCGATCGTGCGCGCGCGGGCTTCAAGGGGCGGGACGAGGCGGTGCTGGTCGAGGGGTACTTCGACGTCATCGCGCTGGCCCAGGCCGGCGTCGCGGAGGTGGTCGCCACCTCGGGCACCGCGCTGACGCTCGACCAGTGCCGGCTGCTCAAGCGCTACGTGCCGCGCGTGCTGCTGGTGTTCGACGGCGACACGGCGGGACAGGCGGCGGCGGAGAAGGCGCTCGTGCCCGTGACGCAGGCGGGTCTGGCCGCGCGCGTGGTGACGCTGCCCGCGGGCGACGATCCCGACACGCTCGTGCGCGCGGGCGGGAAGGCGGCGTGGGAGGCGGCGACCGAAGGGGCGCTTTCGCCCGTTGCGTTCCTTGCCGCGCGGCACCGGGGCGACCGCGAGGAGGCGCTGCGCGCATGCGCCCGCCTCGCCGCGGTCTCCGAGGATCCGATCTCGGCGCGGCTGGTCATTGAAGAGGCGGCGCGCGCGCTGTCCTTCGACGAGCGGACGCTCGGCCGCGAGGTCGACCGCATGAAGACGGGCGCGCGGCCGCGGTTCGTGCCGCCACGGCCCGCGGGCCTGCCGGTCCCGAACGGTCCGGTGCGCGCGACCGAGCTTCCAGTGGACGGGCGCACGCGCGCGCTCGAGGCGAACTTCCTCGAGGTGCTGGTGGCGCACCCGGCGCTGCTCGGGGAGGCGGAAGAAAAGGTCGCGCCGGGATGGTTTCGCGATCCGGCATGCCGCGCGCTGCTCGGGCTCCTCTTAGGGCCGCCGGCGCGCGACCCGAACGCGGTCCTGGCTGATCCGGAGCTCGCGCCCGAAGTGCGCGCGCTCCTGTCCGGCCTGCTCGCGAGCGCGACGGGTTACACCACCCTGGGGGCGCCGCAGGCCGCGCTCAAGGACGGCATCACGCGCTTCACCCGCCGCGCGCTCGAGGATGAGCGCCGGGAATTGCTGGACGAGTTGCGGCAGGCGTCTTCGGACAAGGACGCGGCCGCCCGGCTGCACGGACTTCAGAATCGCATGCAGGAAACGGCTGCGGCCTTGCGCGCACTTGGGGCGTCGGAGGCGCGGCGAAAGGAGAGGGCATGACGG